>JBATYG010000601.1:0-13237 GCA_049673945.1 Occallatibacter sp. | reverse complement strand
GGTAATAAAAATTTCTTGACAATG
Source organism: Occallatibacter sp. (assembly GCA_049673945.1). Taxonomy (GTDB): domain Bacteria; phylum Acidobacteriota; class Terriglobia; order Terriglobales; family Acidobacteriaceae; genus Telmatobacter. Next base: position 13,213 of record JBATYG010000601.1, on the reverse strand, counting down.
CTCTTTTGCCAAGCGTAATGTCCCGTCCGAAGAAGCAGAACAACTGGATGTAACCGTATACATTCCAAGGGACCCCCGAAACGTGTGGGTGTCTCGTAGTGTTTGATAGCCACCGTTGTTTCTCCGGTTGTCAATCGATTTGTGGCACGCACGACGTGCATTTGGAGGCAAGAGATGTCCCGGAAATTCGGCAGATTGCTGTTAATTCTCACTGTAGCTTTGCTGGTCGGCTCGCTCCCCTGTTTGTGGGGCCAGGCGGACCAGGGAACAATCACGGGCGTTGTCCAGGATCCTTCGGGAGCGGTCATCGCCAACGCGAATGTAACCCTTATCAGCGAGGATACGGGCGCAAGGCTGACGGCCACAACGGATGGCGGTGGAGTGTACGTCTTTTCTCCCATCAAGATCGGCAAGTACAAAGTCACGGTGACGGCGGCGGGCTTTGAAACCACGACGCAGACGAATCTGCACCTGAGCATTCAGCAGCGCCTGAACGTGGTGGTGACGCTGAAGCCTGGAGCGGCGACGGAAACAGTGACGGTGACGACCGAGGCTCCGCTGATGCAGACGCAGGAGAGCTCAACCGGTCAGGTGATCGACACGGAAACGCTCAATAACGTGCCGCTGAACGGCCGCAACTGGGTATTTATCGCTCAGCTTTCGGCAGGCGCGGTACCGCCGGAAGGTTCGCGCGGCGCGGGCAAGGGCGACTTCAACGCCAATGGGCAGCGTGCCGAAGAAAACAATTTCATTCTTGACGGCGTGGACAACAACGCCAACGTTGTGGACTTTTACAATGGCGCGAGCTTTGTTGCGCAGCCGCCGCCGGATGCCCTGGCGGAGTTCAAGGTGCAGACGAGCGATTACTCGGCCGAGTTCGGGCACGCGGCAGGCGCGGTAGTCAACGCCAGCCTCAAGTCGGGTACCAATCAATTCCATGGCAGCGCATGGGAATACCTGCGCAACACGGTCTTCGATACGTACAACTGGAACTCCGACACGACGAAGCCGGTTCCGGGATACCACGAGAACCAGTTCGGCGCGACGCTGGGCGGACCGATCATCCGCAACAAGCTGTTCCTGTTTGCCGATGCCCAGGCGAACCGCATCGTGTTCAACGAAAGCGGCACATACTCGGTTCCGACGGACAAGATGCGCCTCGGCGATCTGTCGGAGCTGCTGGACAGCACCGCGAACGGTGGATCGAGCGTGCAGCTCTATCACCAGACCGCAGCCGCAGCGCCCGCGGCGTTTACGAATAACTGCCTGGCCACCAGCACAAGCTGCACGAGCAACATCAATGCCCCGCTGAATGCAACCGCACTGGCGATGTTGAACTATTTTCCGGAGCCCAACCACCAGGATGGAAGCCACTGGTACAACAACTACATTGCCACGCGTCCGGTGATCGACAACACGTTCCAGTGGGACGCTCGCATGGATTACAACATCTCGGCCAAAGACACGGCGTACTCGCGGTTCAGCTTCTGGAACCAGGTGGGCAACAATGCTCCGCCCCTCGGTGACGTTGTCGATGGCGGCGGATTCGGCGACGATGGCAAGCAGAAGAATCTCGGAGACAACTACATGTTCTCCTGGACGCACGTGTTCACGCCGACGCTCACCAACGAGGCTCGCTTCGGCTTCAATTACATGCACACCGGGTTCCAGCACCCCAATGCGGCCAATCTGGACTTCGCCAACAGCATAGGCTTCGGCGGCATCCCGAATGCGCCGCTGAATGGTGGTCTGCCGGCGCTCAGCGTCACACCGTCGAATACGATTGGCGTCTCCAACTTCGGGAGCCCGACGTGGTCGACGACCGACGAACACCAGAATGTTTATCAGATTCTTGACAACGTAACCAAGATTGCCGGCAGCCACGCACTGAAGGCCGGTGTGAGCTTCCAGAACATCCGCTTCTCGACACTTCAGCCGCAGCAGTCACGCGGTTCGTACAACTACACGGGTATTTACACCAGCAAGCTGAACGCCTCGAACACCGGATCGGGCCTCGCGGACTTTCTGCTCGATCAGCAGCACGACGCCGGCCTTTCCAACGAAGTGACGAATGGCGACCAGCGCGTGAACAACTCTGTGTACTTCCAGGATGACTGGCGCGTCAAACCGAGCCTGACGGTCAACCTCGGCCTGCGCTGGGAGTTCTTCCAGCCTTACCAGGACGTAGGCGGCTACCAGGCTTCTTACAACCTGACGGGCGCACCCTCGTTCAATGCAGCAACCGGATATGGCAGCGCCACCGCGCAATATCTCATCCCGAAAGAATCGTTCAACTACGCGATGAGCATCATCAACAGCGCTTCCTACAGCCCCAACCTTGGCGACATTATGGCTGAGGATGGCGTAACAACGGTTTCGACCGACGATCCTCACCTGCTGAAGGCCCAGCACACGAACTTCGCTCCCCGCGTGGGCATTGCCTGGTCGATGGATCCGAGAACCGTGGTTCGCGCAGGCTTCGGCATCTTCTACGGTGGACTGGAGAGCACGGGCTACTACCCGAATCTTGGCGAAAGCTATCCGTTCCAGTTCACCGGTGTTTTCCCGTTCGGAGGTTGCGGGGCATTCCAGTGTGTGACCGACGGCATTACGATAGCGAACGGGTTCTCAACGATCATCGCCAATGGCTTTGCCTCGAATGTCACCAACCTGGCGATGCGCGGTTCTGATCCGAGCATCAAGACGCCGTATACCGAGGGCTGGAATCTCTCGATCGAGCGCAGCGTCACGAACTCGATCGTGGCCACCGCCAGCTACGTGGCCAACGGATCGCGGCACCTCCAGGTGTTCCCGGACCCCAACAACCCGCTGGCGCTCGCGAACCCCAACGTGAGCTCGCAGAACGCGCGTCCACTGCCGCACTTCGGAGGCTCGTCATACACCTCCTACAGCGGCATGAGCAGCTACAACAGCCTGCAGACGAAACTCGAAAAGCGGCTTTCGCACGGCGCGAGCTTCCTGGCCACCTATACGTGGTCGCACTCGCTCGACGACGCGCCGACGCCGCTTGGAACCACGGGCGATGGCGGCTTCCGCCAGTCGACCCTGGTGCCGATCCGTATGGACTATTCGAACTCGGGCTTCGATACGCGGCAGCGCTTCACACTCAATGCCTTCTACGATCTACCGTTCGGCGCAGGGCGCACTTTTGCGAACCAGAGCCGCGCGCTGGACCTGATCATTGGCGGGTGGTCGGCCAACGCCACATTCGTAGCGCAGACCGGCAATCCCTTTACCGTGTACACCTCTGGCCTGTCGGCCGCAAACAGCGGGAGCATTCGGTCGCTCAAGACGGGGGATCCGTTCAAGGGCGGCGGAAACTGGGGCATTGCCAATCCGAGTAATGTTCCTTCTTCATCGTGCCCGACTGATTTGCGGAATCGCAACAACTGGTATAACCCGTGCGCGTTCACGAATCCGTGGAGCCCGAACGACTACGTCAACGAACCTTCACACTATCTGAGCACCGGTACGACTGACGCCAACAAACCGGAGGCCACGCCCGACTATGTGACGGATACAGCACCAGCGCTGCAATACATTGGCGGCAACCGCGACATGGTTTACGGACCGGGCTACCAGCGTGTGAACATGTCGATCTTCAAGGATTTCAAGGTCTATCGTGAAAATGCCGTTGAATTCCGCGCGGACATTTTCAACCTCTTCAACACTCCGACGCTGGGCCAACCAAACGACACCGGCATTGCGGCCAGCGGTGGTCAGATCACGGGCACGCGCAGCCTGCAGTTGCATGCGCCCGACTCACGCTTCATCCAGCTCTCGCTGAAGTACTCGTTCTAGAGATTTCAGCAGGGACGAAAGACGTTTCCGTACATGGTCTAAGGGGAACCCGGCGGGTTCGGGTTCCCCAATGTTTTGGTGCGGGCAACCTTGATTTACCCGGCGATTGCGGTCTGGTCAAGTAATCTCAACTTGTCCAGAACACGACGGACATACCTCCAGGACAGGACGGACTTTGTTCGGGACAGGACGGACTACGGAACTTTCATTGTCGATACATGGGCTCTTACGAAATGCGCCACGCAATGCGTTTTGCGCACTGCTGACCGGCGCAGCATTGCTGGGGGCGCAAGCACCGTCGCCTGCATCGCGCCTTGAAGATCGATTCCACGAGGCGATGGCGGCGCAGGATCGCGGAGAGGCGAAGAAGGCAGAGAGTATCCTGCGCGAACTGCACAGCACGCATCCGGGATTGTTCGCGGTGGACGAATCGCTGGGCTTGCTCTACGTTTCACAGGAGCGCTTTGCGGAAGCTCTGCTGCTGCTCGAGGCCGCAGCGCGCGAGAATCCCAAGTCTGATGCGGCGCACGCCAACCTGGGGGCGGCGTATTTCCGACTCAAGCGCAAAGCAGACGCGCTGGAACAATTTGAGATCGCTGCCCGCTTGAACCCCGATAACGCCGCTACGCAACAGAGCCTGGGACGGCTCTGGATGGACACGCATCATCCTGACCGCGCCGCGGAGGCGTTTGCCGAGGTGTTGCGCCTGCAGCCGGCGGATGCCGATGCGGCAATTGACGAGGCCGTGGCGCTCCAAGCCGCAGGCGAAGCGGCAAAGGCAATGGAGGCGCTGAACAGGATGCCGGGTGTCGACGGCTCGGCGGCGGCGCAGGTGCTGCTGGGCGAACTCAGTGAAAAGCAGAACGACGTGAAAGCGGCGGGCCAGCATTTTGCGCGCGCGGTTGAGCTGGACCCGAGCGAGCAGAATGTGTGGGAGCTGGGCGTCGAGTTTCTGCGCCACTGGAGTTTTGAGCCCGCAATCCGGGAGTTCGAAGCAGCGGTGACCCAGTTTCCCCAAAGCACGCGCATGCGGCTGGGTCTGGGTGCGGCCTACTTTGGCAATGGGAACTACGCGAAGGCACTGCCGGTCTTCGCGGATTTGCTGCACGACGATGCGAACAACCGCCTCTATGCCGAGCTGCTGGGCATGTCATGCCTCGCGGAGTCGCACGAGTCGCAACCGCGTTGCACGGAACTGGTCGCGTATGCCCAGGCGCATCCCTCCGATGCGATGGCGGCCACGTATGCCGCTTCGGCGCTGGTGCAGGGCAGGGCGAGCGACGAGGAGAGCCGGTTGGCCCGGCAGCTTCTCGACAGAGCGATCAAAGCCGACCCGAAGCTGGCCGAGGCGTACTACCAGAGGGGCCTTCTCAAGCAGCTTCAGGCCGACTGGAAGGGCAGCATTCCCGATTTGGAGGCTGCAATTCAAAGAAAGCCCGACTTTGCCAAAGCTCATTACCGGCTGGCGCTGGCGTGCTGGCGCGATGGGCGAAAGGCCGACGCCCAGAGAGAGATGGACCTGCAGCAGAAATTTTCGAAGCAGCAGCAGGAAGACCTCGACAGGCAGCTTCGCCAGATCACCGTCTTCATTGTGGATACCCACCGATGAAGCGGCAAGCCGGGACTGCAGTGCGTTCATCCCTTAAGGAGCTGCGCGACGCTGAGAGCATCGGGGGACTGGGTGTTACGGGGTCGGCCGGGACCAATGGCGACGGCCTGGCCATGCGCCTCGGACCATACGATGAAGGTAGCCTCATCTGCCCCAGGCAGGCGGTTGAGATTGATCCAGGTGTAGTAGGCGCCGAAGTCGCCGTCGACAAGCGATCCTGCGCGATCGGGCTCCGCATTGGTGGTAGCGAACATCTCGTTCATGGAGCGCTGGCGCTCCCGCGGGCCGAAGCGCGCTACGAGGCTCAAGGGCTCAGCCCGCCGCATGAGCTCGCGTGCGGCCCACTGCACGAAGCTGGTACTGAAGATCTGGGTACCTGATCCCTCGCCGTAAACGCTCATCACAAATCGGCTGACCAGCGGATCACTCCCTGCCGATGCGAGCTTGCCGGGAGTCCACACGGCCATGATGGACCGCAGCGCCTCGGGGCCCGATCGGCCGCTTTCCATCACGGCGCGCACCTTTGCAAGCACTTCCTGCCGCAAGGCGGCTGAGCCGGCCCAACTGAAGTGCATCACGGGATTTTCAACGGAGAGGCTGCGCGCGCCCCCGTCGATGTACCAGTGACGGTACGGCATGGGGCTCGTTCCCACGCGGGCGTTGAGGGCTTGCAGAATTGTGGCAGTTCCATCCGGGTCGACGACGTGCGAATAATAGACGCCGTGCGGGCGAAGCTTGCGGAAAAGCGGCTGCGCTTCAGCGCGGAGATCTGCGTCAAGGATCACAACCACCCAGCGCGAAACGGGCGGCGTGCGATCAGGCATCGACTTGCCCAGCTCGTCCGCAAACTGAAAGCCGGCAGTGTGAAATGCGTCGATCTGATGCGAAGCCCACAGCCATGCGCTCAAATCCTCTTCGAACTTCTGCGGCGAGGCGGCCCAGTCCTCAGCGACCAGCTCGGGCGGCAGGGTGATTTTGGCAAAGCCGGCAGTAAGGTGCTCGCGATCTGCCGGGGAAAGCCTGGCCAGGCAGGCAAAGCGTGCCTCGATCACGGCCCGTTCCTGCGGAAAGCGTGTGTCGAAGTCGCTGACCTCGCGCAGCAGGGCCGCGGCGAGAGAAATGGGAAGGTTCTGCAGCAGGTCGAGATGATAGATGGCGAATTGCCGCGCCATCGGCGGATAGGCGCTGAAGTCGGTAGCGCGGAGAGAGTGCGGATCCATCAGACCACCTCCGGCAGCACAGCGCCCTGGGCCATTGACGTGTCGAAGCCAAGCAGCCGGCCGACGGTGGGAACGAGATCTCTCGAATCGACGGGCCGCTGCACAAATGCGCCTTCGCGTACACCGGGGCCGAGCACCATCATCCATGTGGTGCGGGAGGCGGCGTCGCCGGTGCGATGGTGCTGAAAGCCGTTGCCTGCGGGATTTGTGTCGGAGTCTCTCCCAAAGTCGGGGAGCACGAACATCGTCGTCTTGCCGGCATATTCGGGATTGGATTGAATCTGATTCCAGATATCGACGCAGAGCCTGTCAGTGCGGCGGATGCCGTCCACATAGATGGAATAGGAACCGGAGTGGGCCATATCGATGTCGTGCAGGGTGATCCACAGCAGGCTTGGCGCCTCCTGCAGCATCAACTGGCGCGCCACATAGACCGAGAGTTCATCGGCGCTGTCGAGGCTTGCAGCATGATGGACGAACTCATCCCGCGAGATGCGCAGCAGCTGCTCGATCTGGCCCAGCTCGGCTTCGCCGCGCGCCAGGCCCATGCCGGTCTGTGGTTCTTCATAGGTGTCGCGGAGCAGGCGATCAAGATCGTCGAAGGGACGGCCGGGTGTGGCTGCCTGCAACAACTGCTTTGGAAGAATGATGCCCGCGCCGAAGTCGTCACCGAATCTGCGATCCGTGCTATGAACCATATTCCTGAAGCCATTGCTGGGCGAAATGACCCACGCGTCGCGAGCGGGGCGGCGCAGCTCCTTGCGGAAATACTCGAAGAGGGTGGGATGCTCAGGCATTGCGCCGGAGAAGTTGTTGAAGGTTTCGTAGACGCCGGTGGCGAGGCTGGTAGTGGCCACGTAGTGGCCGAGGATGCCGTGGTTGATGACCTGGCCGAAGAAGGTGCTGCGCGGGAGGAGTGTCCCGATCAGCCCCGGAATGTTTGCCTGTCCTTCGGGGGCGAAGGTCTCTTCATCGCGCGCACCGCCCCCAAAAGTGACGATGACGACCTTGCGTTTTCCAGTGGCGGCGTAGGCTGCGGCAGGGAGCAGCGGGGTGATCCCAGTGGCTGCGGCGCAGGCGGAAGCAAGCCGCAAAAACTCTCTCCGACTGCGGACAATCGACGAAATGTCACGAGGATCAGGCCAGAAACGTTCAGCCATCGACGGCGCCCCTCGGCAAGATTACCATCCGCCGGCTGGGGTAGCGCCAGCAGATTCGTGGGCGGCGATCAGGCTGCGGTTGCACTTGCGGGCACGGCGTTGCGAATGAGCTAGTCGGCGAAGTTTGCGGATAGAATCAGGGGAATGCTGAGGCGGGAAAGGGAACGATGAGCACAGTTCTGGTGACGGGCGGATCGGGTTTTATCGGGAGTCATGCGATTGTGCAACTGCTAGCGGCGGGGCACACGGTACGCACGACGGTGCGGAGTCTCGCGCGCGAGGCGGATGTTCGGGCGCTGGTGAAGCAGGGAGCGGGAGCTGAACCGGATGGGCGGCTCTCCTTTTATGAAGCGGACCTGATGGCAGACGCGGGCTGGAAGGATGCGGTGGATGGCTGCGAGTATGTGCTGCACGTGGCTTCGCCGTTTCCGGCGCAGGTGCCGAAGGATGAGAACGAGCTGATTGTGCCGGCGCGCGAGGGGGCGCTGCGCGTGCTGAAAGCGGCGCGGGATGCCGAGGTGAAGCGGGTGGTGATGACGTCGTCCTTCGCAGCGGTGGGATACGGAAATGCAGAGCGAAGCGCGCCGTTCACTGAGAAGGACTGGACGGATGTGAATGGCAAAGATGTTTCGCCATATGTGAAGTCGAAGACACTGGCAGAGCGAGCGGCGTGGGAGTTTATTGGGCGCGAGGGGTGGCGGCTGGAACTCTCGGTTGTGAATCCGGTGGGCGTATTTGGGCCGGTGCTGGGGGCGGATTACGCGACGTCGATCCTGATTGTGCAGAAGATGCTGGAGGGCGCGCTGCCGGGGTGCCCGCGACTGAAGTTTGGCCTGGTGGATGTGCGGGACGTGGTGGATCTGCATCTGCGGGCGATGACGCACGCGGCGGCGAAGGGCGAGCGGTTTCTGGCGGTGGCCGGGGAGTTCCAGTGGATCGTGGAGATGGCGCGGGTGCTGAAGAGCCGCATGGGCGAGGCGGCAAAGCGGGTACCGGCGCGGCAGTTGCCGGATTTCGTGGTGCGCCTGGCAGCGCTCAAGGATTCGGCGGTGAAGCAGATTATTCCGGAGCTCGGCGTCGAGAAGAACGCGACGAGCGAGAAGGCGCAGCGGGTGCTGGGCTGGCAACCGCGATCATGGGAGGATGCGATCGTGGCGACGGGCGAAAGCCTGGTGCGGCTGGGGCTGGTGGGAGAACAGTAGTCAGGGACCAGGGACCTAGAGACCAGGGACTAGGGGCTAAGGAAAGGGACCAGGAACTAGGGACCACGGTGATGCGGGGCTGGAGACAGGGCGCTCGGGAGGCGCCCCGTTTGCTTTAGCGAGAACGACGGTCGCGGTTGTTCTGGCGGCGTTCAACTTTCTGAGTGCGGGTGTCGCTTGCGCCGCTGCGGCGTTCTTTGGGGGTGGTGCGGCGCTCTTTGAAGAGGGCTTTGCCGACCATTACGAACTTTTCAATGTTGGCAACGGCGGGCGAGGGGGCCGGAATCATTTCGGAGATGGTGATGGAAGCTAGGCCGGGGATTATCGGGCCGCGTGAGGCTGCTTTGCGAGGAGCAGGAGTGGCGGTGACTTCGAGGGCGGTACCCGGAGTGGGCATCGGTGTTTTGACAGCCTGCCGCTCAACCGAGGGTGCGACAGGGCGCTCGGGCGGTTCAGAAGCATGCGATGCCGCTTCAGCAATGTCAGCAGCGGCGGCGGAGGCTGCCGCTGCCTCGGCTCCGTTGGTCAGGAGCTTGTTGAGGACGGGGATGCTGATGCGCTGGGTTTCGACGAAGTCTACCCCTTCGGCGGTGAGCGCGAAATCGGAGTTGTCGGCTTTACTGACGTAGTTCTTGCGCACGAGGTACCAGGTAGTGAAGTCGAGATAATCACGGGGGAAGCCCATGCGCTTCTCGATATCGGCGAGGCTCACCTCGGGATTGTAGGGACTGGTGCGGCGCTGGTAATAGAGGACGGCGAGCACGGCGAGGCGGCGGTTGAGCTCGCCCTGCAGGTTGTCCATGAAGTCGACCGAACTGGACATGGGCTGCTTTTCGGTCTCGTCGCCGGCGCGCTGGCTATCATACTTGGCGCGGCGGCCAGGATCGGAGAGGATGTCGTAGGCGGATTTCAGTAAGTAGAATTTCTCGGGGTCGCCAGAGTCAGGGTTGTCGGGGTGGAATCGGGCAGCGAGGAATTTATAGATACGGTGAATGGTGTCGTGGTCAGCGTTGGGGCTGATCTGCAGGAATTCATAGTAATCGAGAGTCTGCGCGGCAATCATTGTGGCGCCTCTTGCTTTGGTCCGGGACTCCAGATGCGTTTGCCCGAGTGCTAACAAGAATTGAATCATCAAAGGGCATCAGGGTCGTTAGCCATTCAGAGGAATGGGCGTACCACTTTCGTAGGAGGGGTGTTAGGAGATCAGGCTGCGCTGCTCCGAGGGGATTGTCATTCTCGTGGGTCGCTCACATTGGCCGGCCCAACCTACTGTTGTTGATGGCAAATTGAACGATGAGATTAATGAGATTACCTGTTGCCCAGTAAAGACTGAGGCCAGCGGCGTATTTCCAAAGCGTACAACCAAAGATGATTCCCGTGAGGAGAGCGAGGAGTCTCCGCTGCGCGGGACCGATTCCCGGAGATGGCGAGATCAACTGCGTGATGGTCATGCTCAGGATGATCAAGGCTGGAAGAATGTGAAGGGGATCAGGCATGGCAAGATCGCCAAGCCAAAGCCACGTGGCGTGATGCAGCTCGCTTGCATTCTTGAAGACGCTAAACAGTGCGAAGAGCAACGGCATCTGCACGAGGAGAGGCAGGCATCCGCTGAGCATATTCACTTGCTCGCTCTTATAGATACTTGCGATTTCCGCATTCATTGTTGCTCGTCTTGGATCGGTGACAGCGAGAGGCAAGTAGCGGTTCTGAATTGCCTTGATTTGGGGCTGGAGCCGCTTCATTGTGGTGGATGACTTTACAGCCTGTATGCGGGGCCAGATCAACAGCAGATTCACGCATAAGGTAAGCAAGACGATTGCCGTCCCCCAGTTATGAACGATGTGTTCGTAGAAGAAGCGCAGGGTCAAGTAAAGGGGCCACGCTATCGGCGCGAGGCGGCCGAAATCACCGCGCGGAGTGAGTGGTTGCGAAAGTGGACGATTTGCGTCGTGCGATGCCGCAGCAGGGGAGACGGCCAAGCTTGGATGGGGAAGAGCCGCAATGGCGATGAGTATAAACATGACAAAAATAGTTCTTCCGAAGCGAGTCAAAACGCACCTTCTTCTTCCAGGGAGGTGCCCTGGAGGCGCTCGAAAACAGACGAATGCGCGGCGGAAAGCCGTGCGGACGAATAAGGTTCGCTGCTTAGGAAGCGAAGAGAGGGGGAGGACGCTGGAAGGTAGAGGGAAGCGTCGGAGCGTGAGGATCGCTCAGGCGTGGTTCGGTGAACTGAAAGAGAGTGCTAAACCGTGGTGGAAGCCAGGATAGGGGAAGTGTCCGCAGAGAAGCCTTGATCATGCGGGAGACTTCAGGCGCGTGGGCGACGACGAATAGCAGCAGGCAGGTGACGACGAGTGCGGAGATCAACCCGCTCATGCTCGCTATCAGGAGAGCCTGGTAATAGGGAATGCACAGGACTACCAGGCCGAACCACGCTTCGACAGCAGATTGTCTGTATCCGCGAGGCTTGGTCATGCCCTTGATCCCCCTACACAGGCGATTGTACTTCGATTGATCGTCTCCAACGGAGGGGAAATGATCGGCCGCGCAACCCGATCAATCGGACGGAGGCAGCGGGGAAATCCGCGGGTAGGAAGGTGGATGCGGCGCGTCTGCTTCGAGAGCGGCGAGCCAGGCGCAGATTTCGTTGAGCAGGGGCGCGAGAAAGAGTCCGCCGAAGACGGGTGGGCACTGCTCAAGGCGGCACAGGGAGCGGCGGAGGAGAGATCGCGCTCCAACCAGGTTGCCGCGGTGGAGATGGTGAAAGGCGGCAGTGACCTGGATGAGGGCCTGGAGGAAGCTTTTCTCGGGCTCATCCAGTTTGAGCCATGCGCTTTCCCAGGATTCATGGGCCTCAAAGAATTCCCGGGCGCGGTAACGCGCGAGGCCTTCAGCGAGCAGATCGGAGGTCCAGTCGAGGTGGCTTTGCCGGTTCATAGTTCGCGGTTCGTAGGTCACAGCCTGGAGTCAGGAAGGCTGCGCGACCTGTACGAAGAGGATAATCCTGGCACGGGGGAACGAGAATCGCCGGGATCGCGAACTTTCTCCACGAGACACCCATGGCAGAGGAGGCCGGGTAAGGGCATTCCGGATTAGAGGGTCTGGAAAAGAGAGTTATTACTTCCTGCCGGAGAGCTCAAAGCGGCGAAAGAGCACGGTCTTGGGACGGCAGGCGATGAGCTTCTGGGGTTCGGCGACGCCATCGCTTTGCAGGAGCATTAGCTCCTGCTCGGTTTCTTCAGATTTGTTGAGCAGGGATTCGAGCTCTTCGCGCGCGACGCGGCGGCTGTCGTAGTGAGCGAACGCGGAAGAGATGACGCGCCGCAGGTGCTTCTCTCTGCGCTGGAGATGCGAAACGGTTCCTTCGAGTTCGGCAATGCGTTGATTCGTAGATTCCGCCATGGTTTTATTGTACGCCCGAGTTTGTCACGTATCCTTGGTCACGGCGCTGCAAGTGGCCTGATATGCAGGGGTTGAGATGAGGAAAATCGTGACGAAAGCGGGCGGAAAATCAAGGGTTTCGCAAGGAAGGGAGTACTGCGCGAGGCGAAAAAACGGGGAAAGCGCGGGAGGCTGCCCCGTCAGCCAATGGAGACCTTTCCGGAGGCGAGATTATAGACTCCCGAGTCTACTTTGAGGCTGCCTGCCTTGACGGCTTCCTTGATGACGGGTGATGAGGTGCGAAGCAGATCGGCCTGGATGCGCGTATTGGCGAGGATGGCGGCGTCAAGGTCGCCCGCCGACTGATCGACAGCGCGGCGAAGATGAAAATAGAGAGCGCTGATCTGGCCGGGGACGGCATCGGCTTTCATGGCGGCTTTGACGGCTCCGCAGCTCGCATGGCCGAGAACGAGGAGACATTTCACGCCGAGGACGGCGACGCCGTATTCGAGACTGGCGATGATTGCAGAGGAAGCGATGTTGCCGGCGACGCGGGCGACGAAGATGTGACCGATGGTTTGGTCGAAGATGAGCTCGACGGGAACGCGGGAGTCGGCGCAGGCGAGCACGGCGGCGAAGGGCTCCTGCTTGTCGACGGTGTGGTTCTTGAGAATATCGAGATCGGCCTGGATAGAGGTGAGCTGATTGGCGGCGAAGCGGGCGTTGCCGTTGATGAGCTCCTGAAGGGCCTGATCGGGCGAGAGGGAGGACTGGGCGGAGGCGCGGGGAGCGGCGAGCTCAAGCGCTGCGGGTGCGGCT
>JBATYG010000600.1:0-5015 GCA_049673945.1 Occallatibacter sp. | reverse complement strand
CTGCGTACCTGCGGGCGAGGCCGAGTCAATCCTGAATCAGCAATTTACTTTGGTCCCAGTATTTATCTTGATCGATGAAGAGATGGCAAGAGAATTCTTCGGGCTCAGGCGCCGGCGAGCCGGAACGACAAGAATCAATGATTTAGTGGTAGGGCTTAAGCGGCGATCGAGGCCGCATTGATTTCCCACGTCTCCAACGCCAGGAGACATGGGCACCCATTTTCGTGCTGATTGAAGGAGAGGCTGCCCGAGAGTCGTGCTTTCCCACCTGTGCTCACGCGCAGATTGATTGAAAGAGAGGCTGCGCGAAAGTCGTGCTTTCCCACCTGTGCTCACGCACAGATGGGGCACCCATTCGTGCTGATTGGTGCTCGGTAGGATGAGACTTCCTAAACGATGAGGCCTGGCTAATTGGAGTCGTCGTTGTCGTTGTCGTGGTGGTGGTGATCGTACTGGCCGAGGCTCTCGTTGAGGTGATCGGGGTCGACGGAGAGCTGGACGATGTTCATATCGTCGCCGTCAAGGTCGAGGATGAACATGCCCATGCGTTTGCCTTCGGGGCGCGTAAAGATCAGCGTCTGTTCGTTGCTTTTGCGGGATGTCTCGCGGATCATGCGCTCCCAGCCGCTGCCGAGCTTCTCGGTAACAAGAGCGTTCAGCTCGTCGCCGTCGACCGGCGCGGAAAAGTCTTCGAACTCCGCGATGTGCAGGTTGCCGACGCCGTTGTGCGTGGCTCCGCGTGAAACCAGACTGATTAGTCCGATAAACGGAATGCGGGTGGCGTGGGCGTGGTAGCGACTCTCAAGCGAGCCGACGACGCTGTCGAAGCCGCCACCGCCACCGGAGGCAAGCACGGCTACGGGCACGAGGAGCGCTGCGAAACTGACTGCGAAAAAGATAAGTCTCTTCATGAGTTCACCCGTCCTGATTTGCTATTTCGGGGTTTGCTATTTCGGGCCCTTCGGACCTTTGGGTCCTTTCGGGCCTTTCGGGCCTTTGTCGTCGCCCGCGAGGTCGCCGAGGTCGGCAAGGTTGCCGAGGCCACTGAGGCCCTGCAGCTTGCCCAGGTCCTGCATCTGGATGGGGCCGAGGATGAGCACGATGGATAGCTCGCGCGGCTCGGCGGAGAGTATGAACATGCCGCGGGACTCGCCATTGACGAGCTTGATGAGCACGTCGGTCGATTCACCGGATTTGCGCTCGCGCTCGCGGACGATGGGAGACCACTCGGGCGTTTCAAAGGCCTTGCGCAGTTGCTCGATCTGTTCCATCGAGTACTGATTGTCTTTGTCGAACTCGTACTCGCGGACGTAGATGCCGTCGAGGTTCTGGATGAGCTGGCGGGCCGCGGCGTCGTCGGCGTCTTTGCCGTTGAGGAACCTGGACGCAAAGGCGAGCATGTTCTTGCCGAGCGTGACCTCCGTGACTTCGGAGGCGCGGGCGGAGAGCTCTTTCTCAAGTGCCGGAGGCAGAGGCAGCGGCGAAGACTCGGCCGGTGCGCTCTGCGCGATGGCCACTGTGGGCACGGCGAGGGCGCAGGCCAGCAGGAATGCCGCGACAGGGTTTTTCATTCTTTCTCTCCTTGTGGATCGTCTTTGCTCTCGTCGGCGCGGCTGCGGGCAGCGAGACGGGCACTCATCTGGTTCAACGTGCGGTTGGTGATGCGCAATGCGGTAAGAACCTGTCGGCGGGCTTCTTCGCCTTTGCGGCGCTGGTCTGCCTGACGCCAGGCGATGCCGCCGCCGAGCACGACAGCAATCAGAAGGCAGGCGGCTAGACGCTGCCAGAGCACGGCGCGCTGGTGCAGGCGCAGGGTGCGGCGGCGCTGGCGTTCGTCCATGAGGCGGCGCTTGAGGCCCGGCGGCGCAGGGCGGCGAACAAAGGCCTGTTGCAACTGTTTCTCGAAGTCATCCATTCTTTTGGGCCTTTCCGAGCAGGCTTCCCGATGCATTCCTTGCGCTCTCCGCAGTTCGCACGAATTCTTTTAGGCTGGTCTCAGCCTTGGCGCGCAGGAGCTTGAGGCCGCGCTGCAGATTGCTTTTGACGGTGGCGAGTGGCGCTTCGAGCGTGGTTGCAATTTCGTCGGGGGTGAGATCTTCCTGATAGCGAAGAACGAGAGCGGCACGCTGCGGCTCGGGCAAGGTGGCGAGCAACTGCTCGAGACGCGCGCCAAGCGCCGAGGAGCGGTCTTCAGACTGGGCGCCGTGATCTTCTTCGATTTCGATCCAGAGATCGACTCCGCGGACGCGTCGGCGGCGCAGCGCGTCGGCAGAGCGGTTCATGGCGACTCTGCGGAGCCAGAAGAGCGCATGTTGTGGAGACTCGATCTTCGTCATGTGCGTGTCCATCTCGAGAAAAACATCCTGCGCGATTTCTTCGGCGAGCCCGCGATCGCCGGTCATGCGCCAGGCGAGCGAGAACACCATCGACTGATGCTCGTCCACGAGTTTCTCGAAGTCCGGCTGCCAGTCGCGGGCCATAGATCGCTCTACCTTGTTATCCGCACGGGAGTGCGGGACGGGATGCAAAAGGTACGCGCGGGGCAGAAAAAAGTTCAGAAGGGATGGGGGCGGGAAGGGGCGCGGACGCTAGAACAGGTCGGGGATGCTGTGGAAGGCGATGCGCGTAGGCGCGGCCTTATAGGCGGCGAGCATGGCAGCAGGGGCCAGGGCGCCGGTGCCGTATTTGTGATTGAGCTCGTCCATGGCGGCAAGCAGGCGCGTGCGGCTCTGCGTGTTTTCGAGCGCGTCGAAGAGGTTGAGCGAGTGGAGCCGGTCGGGGACGAGGCCGGTGAGCTGCACGCCGATGTAGTAGGGCTTGTTGAACTCAGGCAGCGCGGGGCGGCCAGCCCAGAGACGGCTGAGAGCGGCGATGAGGGTCTGGTTGTCCTGGCACTCCATGAGGCGCAGCTCGCCGTGCCAGCCGCGGGTGGGCATGCCGAAGCGGCTCACGGGGATAGGGGATGCGCTTGCGCCGCCGGCGTCGGGTTTGCTGCGCGGCACGCTGAAGCCGATGGCGAGGCCGATGCCCGCGGCCCAGAGCTTGTTGGAGCGCAGGCGCATGGCGGCCTTGTGCAGAAGCTTGTGGGCGACGGCCCAGGCTTTCTCGGGCGTGCGCAACTCGGGGGCGAGAACGTGCGAGTGGCTGATGGACTTGAGGTGGTCAGTCTCGGACATCTCGAAGTCTTCGCCGCGGAGCCAGTGCCAGAGACGCTCGCCCCAGACGGAGCCCCAAAGCTCGCCGGCCTGCTCGCAGTCGAGAGCGAGAAGCTGGTCCATGGTGTAGATGCCCCTGGCGTTAAGCCGCTTCTCAGTGCGGGCGCCGACGCCGGGCAGGTCGCGCAGGGCGAGCTCGGCGAGCGCGGCGGAGAGGATGTCGAGGGGCAGAGCAACGAGGCCGTCGGGCTTCTCCATATCGCTGGCGATCTTGGCGAGGTAGCGATTGGTGGCGAGGCCGACGGAGCTGCGCAGCATGGGGCCGACCTGGTCGCGGATTGTCGCCTTCACTCGAAGCCCGAGGTCCAACGCCGCCCGCAAGGGCCGCTCGCGGCCCATGAGGCGGCAGGCCATCTCGTCGATGGAGAGAACGGCGGAGACGGGGACGCAGCTCTTGACGGCCTTGACGATGCGATGGTGGTAGTCGGTGTAGATCTCGTGGCGGCCCTCGACCAGGACGATCTCGGGGCACATGCGTTTAGCGTCGCCGACGAGCGTGCCGGTGCGGACGCCGAAGGCCTTGGCCTCGTAGCTGGCGGCGATGCAGCAGGTGGTGTCGGCAAACATGGGCACAACGGCAACGGGGCGGCCGCGCAAGTCGGGGCGGACCTCTTGTTCGACCGAGGCGAAGTAGGAGTTGAGATCGACGAAGAGCCAGTTGAGGCAACTGCCGGCATCGGGCGGCTCCGGGCAGGACTCCGGGCTGGGCAGCGGAGGGGCCTGCGTTGTGGGAAACGGGGTCATTTACCGATATTTTCGCTTTTTATTCTCTATCACACAACAAGCATTGCATATTATGGTGCATCGAAGTAAGAGTTATTATCCCCTTGCCGGGATGCCGGAATGTTTTTGTGGTAGTGGCGAGTCGGCATTTCAGGCGCAAGGTGGAACGGCGGAGGGCCGGGTCCCGGCGCTTATGCAGGTTTTGATCCATTGGTTTGCGGCGAATGCAACTCTGCTGGCGGTGCTCGTCACCGTGGCCGTGGGAGTTCTGCTTGTCTGCTGCCTGGAATGCACGAAGTGCCCGTGCCGCGAAAAGGACGACCTTTTCAAGCGGCATGAAGTCTGACGCGCCCCTCGAATTCATCCGGTTTCGATCAAGCTGCCTTAATGAAACTGCATCGATAAGGCGCTATGGCGTCCTTGTGGCTCATTCAACGGGCGGCATCAGGTACTGCTCAAAGTGCGCGAGGATGCGCTTGTAGAGATGAGTACGCGCTTCGGGCCCGGAGATGGAATGCGTTTTGCGCGGGTAGATCTGCAGGTCGTAAGGCTTGTCGGCGTCGATAAGCTTCTGCACAAACTGCACAGTGTTCTCAAAATGAACGTTGTCGTCGCCGGTGCCGTGGACGATGAGTAGATGGCCATGGAGATTGTCAGCGGAATTGACGACGGAGAAGTCCTTGTAGCCGGAGGGGAACTCCGAGGGCAGCGTCATGTAGCGCTCGGTGTAAATGGAGTCGTAGTCGCGCCAGTCAGTGACGGGAGCAACGGCGACGCCGGCACGGAAACGGTCAGAGTGGGTGAGGGCATAGAGGGTGAAAGTTCCGCCCCAGCTCCATCCCCACCAGCCAAGGCGCTTGCCATCAAGCTGCGGATACTTTGCGAGGACGGCATCGAGTGCGGCGAGCTGGTCCTCAAGCTGCACGGGGCCGAAGTTGTGATAGGCCGCCTGCGCGAAGTCGCGGCCGCGCAGGCCGGTGCCGCGGTTATCGACATGCAGCACGGCGAAGCCATGCTCGGCGAGCAATTCGTCAAAGAGCAGCGCATCGGCCCATTTGTTGGCGACCTCCTGCGGCC
>JBATYG010000599.1:0-3111 GCA_049673945.1 Occallatibacter sp. | reverse complement strand
GCTAAGGCAGGCCTGGGCATGCATGTGATTGACAATCTCGGCCCGCTGGTCCGGAGTGAGTGTCACATCGGATTCGCGTGTTGTGGCCACCACAATGCCGCGCGCACTTAACAGGGAGCGGAGTCGAACGCTGAATGTCAGGGTCGCATCTTTTTCGAGGCGGCCACTCGCGAGGCGCCCGCCCGCATCATCGCCCCCGTGTGCCGCATCGATCACAACCACGAATCGGCTTGCAGGCGCAGGTGGTGTTTGCGCGGAGAGATGCGCGGGCCACGCCGCCGCGAGGATGATCGAGAGCGAGCGAAGCAGCACGGGCCCGTAACCGGTCTTACTCCAGCGCATAGATCGCCAAACCACTGAGCAGGGCAGGGTAGAAGTCGGTGGATTGTGCCGGCATGAGCGAGCCAGAGAATGCCGCTTCCCGCACCTCTTCCATTGTGACGGGATTGGCAAGGAAGGCGACGTTGGCTTCACCGCTTCGAACCTGATCGATGACCTCGACGGCATCACGAAGGCCGCGAACGTGGGTGTGCGTCGTTTCCTGCGAGATGCCGAGCAGCCGCCCAAGGACAATGCTGTTGAGCGACCGAGGGTCAAGGCCGCGCTGGTGCTCGGGCGGGCCGGCCAGGGCGGCGGCGCCAACCGCCTCCGGTCTGCCGCGCAAAAGCAGGGAGCCTGCGGCCGTGATCGCGATCAGAGCTGTGCTTTGCTCTTTTGCAAGCAGGGAGAGATAGCCTGGCGCGGAAAGATCGGGCAGAGCCGAGACCACAAAGCAGCTTTCCGCTGCGGCTGCGAAAGCGCGCGCGTCAAAACTGTCGAGGCCATGGATCACACGGTGTACGGGAAGGATCACGAGGCCGTCCGAATCCATGTTGGCGAAGGTGATCATCGCGGCCGATTCGGGGAAGTCGGGATGAGGCAGTTCGGTAGCGCTGTGCTCGGAAGCGACGGCAGCAGCACGCTCATTTGCGTAGCTCAGCGCGGCGGCGTAGGGTTGGCTGCCGTCGGCGAGGATGAGCTTCCGGTCATCCATGGCCGCAATGAGCAGGCGAATAGTCGCGGGGTCGCTGATCCGCCAAAGACGATTGACAGTCCCATCTCCGTCGGTAACTTCGGCATCCGCAGCGGTGTCGCTGCCGAAAAGCAGGCTTTCGATGGTTCCACCGGGGTCAGAGTAGAGCATGAGGATCGGATCGAATTGAGCGCGCGTGGCGCGGATTAAGGCGAGCCGGTCAGTCCCAGAAGCCGGAGAGGCCTGCTCGTGGGGAAAGACGATCTGTTCTGAGTCGTGAAGAAGCTTGCCAAGTGCAATAAACCCGCGGCGCTCGCGCAGCCTCGTCGCACCTGGCGCGGTGAAGTGCTGGGAATAAGCGAATACACAGGGCTCATTCTCCTGGACGAGAATTTCCTGCGTGCGCCATGCGCGGAAGTCGCGAGCAGCGCGGGTGTAAACAGTTTCGCCTTCTTCGGCATCAAATAGCTCGGGCAGGCCTAGAGTTACGCGAACGAGATTATAAGAATTGCGCTGGTAATACGCTTGTTGCAGGGCCGGGGAGATTCTGTCGCAGGGCAGTGTCACCACCTCGTTTAACCGGACCCCCGATGGATTGTAGCGCCAGGCGCGAAATGGATAGATTTTCGCCATCCGGGTGGTTGGGTGCTCTCCACTGATAACGTTGCATTTGGGCTTGGTCCCGCAATTGCCGCCGGAGCCACGCCTGATTGTATCTCAGCAAGGATTGGTCACTTTCAGGACAGCAAAACGATGATTCCCAGTGATAAACAGGTGACAATTGAGGAAGAGCGGGCGTCTACCAAGCGTGCTAACATCGCGTTCAACCTAGGTGAGAGAGAGATGAAACGGCAACCTGACCGGCGTAGCAAGGCACCGAACGAAAGGCGGCTGGCAGGCGTGCTGAATAGGTTCTTCCGGGTTTCGGCGCTCCTCGTGTTCCTGCTGCCGGGTGCTCTGATGCTGGCGCAGGATGATCCCCTGAACAAGGTGCACGTCACCCCTCCGCCTACCGCCACGCCGGCGACGGGCGCTCCGGCCGGCGCCCAGGCGCCTGCCCTCACGGGAAGTGCATCGGTGAAGGCACGGCCCGGGGAACTGTTGCGGATGAACGTGGATATGGTGCTGGTTCCGGTAACGGTTACCGATCCGATGAACCGGCTGGTCACGGGGCTGGAGAAGGAAGACTTCCAGATTTACGAGAATAGCGGCGAGCAGAAGATCTCGAGCTTCGTCAGTGAGGATGCGCCGGTGTCGATCGGTATCATCTTTGACCTCTCAGGGTCGATGACGTCAAAGCTGCTGCGGGCTCGAGAATCGATCCTGCAGTTCATCAAGACGGCGAATCCCGAAGATGAGTTCTTTGTGATCGGTTTCAACGACCGGCCCGAGTTGATCGAGGACTTCACGAGTTCCGTTGAGGATATCCAGGCGCGCCTGGCGACGGTGCAGAGCGGTCATCGCACCGCCCTTCTGGATGCAATCTACTATGGTGTGCAAAAGATGAGAGAAGCCAGACACCAGCGCAAGGCCCTGCTGGTGGTTTCAGACGGCGGCGATAATCGCTCGCGGTATACGGAAGGCGAGGTGCGATCGCAGGTGAGGGAGTCTGACGTTGAGATTTATTCGATCGGAATCTTCGATCCCTATGCCGCTACGCCTGAAGAGCGAACCGGGCCTCAATTGCTGAACGAATTGTCAGAGGAGACAGGCGGACGCCTCTATCGAGTCGACGACATCTCGGAGATGGGCGATATCGCCGAGAAGATTTCGACCGAGCTGCGCAACCAGTACGTAATCGGGTATACCCCCAGGGAGATTTCCCGCGATGGCAAATGGCGTAAAGTGAAGGTGAAGCTCAATCCTCCTCCCGGATTGCCTCAGCTTACGGTCCATG
Organism: Occallatibacter sp.; assembly: GCA_049673945.1. Classification (GTDB taxonomy): domain Bacteria; phylum Acidobacteriota; class Terriglobia; order Terriglobales; family Acidobacteriaceae; genus Telmatobacter. The sequence continues at coordinate 202 of JBATYG010000599.1, read as the reverse complement.
CTCGCACCGGCTACTATGCGCCTTTGCAATAAAGCACCCCTTCTTCTTTGTCTTCTTCTAGCGACGCTGCCGAACTGGGCGATTCAGGCGCCCGCCAGGCCGCAGCAATCTCCCGCGCCATCGCTGACGCAGGACCGGGATCCGGTGCGCTCTCCGGATGCGGACCTCACCGGCGCCTCTGCCGGCGAGCCGCAGGGTAAAG
>JBATYG010000598.1:0-3415 GCA_049673945.1 Occallatibacter sp. | reverse complement strand
GCTTAGCGATCATCTGCTCTCGCTCGCTGAGTGGATCGCGCAATATTACCTCGCACCCCTCGGCGAAGTACTGCGCGGTATGCTGCCTCTCACCGCAGAGGTTCGACGCACCGTCTGCTATCGCCTCACTGACCCGGGCCGCGATGCGCTCGCATCGAGCCTCGACGGCCAGGCGTTCTCACTTTCGCGCCAGAAGGAGCAGGCCGCCCGTGGGCAGACTGTGGACGAACTCGCAATCATCCGGCGCGTCCTCGAGCGGCTCTCTGAAGGCGAGGCCGTCAAGGTCGCTACCCTGCGCGCCGCCACCGGCGCGTCTTTGTCCCTCCTCGCCGCCCTCGCGCGCAAAAAATGGATCGCACGCGAAACCTCCGCCGTGGAGCGCGACGCGCGGCGCACCGAGCGCTTCGTCGTCCTCGTTCCCGAGGCGCGCCTTCCCGCGCTCACGCCAAAACAGCAGGCCATTCTCGCCGAACTCGCCGCCTGCAACGGCGAACTGCCGCTCGCAGAGATCCGCCGCAGGCAGCTCTCGTCCTCCTCGCTTGAAACCCTCGCGCGCAAGGGGATTCTCCGCATCGAGGAGCGCGCCGCCGCCTTTCGTCTCGGCGGCCTTGAATCCTCGCGCGAGCCCATCCGCCTCAACGAGCCGCAGACTGAGGCCCTTGCCACCATCGCCGCCGCTCTCGGCAAATTCAGCGCGCTCCTCATGCACGGCGTCACCGGCTCGGGAAAAACCGCGGTTTATCTCGCCGCCATGCAACGCGCGCTTGACCGCGGCCTCGCGTCCATTTTGCTCGTGCCCGAGATTGGCCTCACTCCGCAGATGGCCGGCGTGCTCGATGCCGCCTTCGGTTCCCGCGTGGCATTGCTCCACTCCGCCCTCACGCCCGAAGAGCGCGGAGAGCAGTGGCGCCGCATCCATCGTGGCGAAGCGCCTATCGTTGTCGGCACCCGTTCCGCCATCTTTGCGCCCGTGCCCAGTCTCGGCCTCATCTGCGTCGACGAAGAACATGACCAGAGCTACAAGCAGGAGGAAACGCCGCGCTACAACGCCCGTGACGTGGCCGTGATGCGCGCCAAGCTCGCCGGTGCCGCCGTCGTTCTCGGCTCGGCAACGCCCTCGCTTGAAAGCTGGCACAACGCCACTCAGGGCAAATACACGATCATTCGCATGCAGCAGCGCGTCGCCAATCGCCCCCTGCCTGCGGTCGAGCTCATTGACATGCGCCAGGAGTTCAAAGAAACCGCGCGCGATCAGCTTTTTTCCCGTGCGCTCATCGAGCAAACGCAGGCGGCGCTCGACCGCGGCGAGCAGGCGCTTATTCTGCTCAACCGCCGCGGTTACTCCTTCGCCGTGATCTGCCGCGCCTGCGGCGAAAAGCTCGAGTGCCAGAATTGCGCCATCGCCCTCACCCATCACAAGCCGCCCGCTGACGAAGCCGCCCTCGCGCATGCCGGCCAGCGGCTTGAGTGCCACTACTGCGGCTACAGGCGCACCGTGCCCGCGCGCTGCCCCAAATGTGAAAGCGAGCATCTCTATTACCTCGGCGCCGGCTCGCAGCAGGGCGAGGAGCGCCTCGGCGAAATCTTTCCCAACGCGTGCATCGGCCGCATGGACCGCGACACTGTCCGCGGCCGCCACGACCTCGAGCGCCTGCTCGCCCGCCTTCACTCCGGAGAAATAAACCTGCTCGTCGGCACGCAGATGATCGCCAAGGGCCATGACATCCACGGTGTCACCCTCGTCGGAGTGGTTGGCTGTGACCACGCGCTTTCCATGCCGGACTTCCGCGCCGCCGAGCGCGTCTTTCAGTTGATGACTCAGGTCTCGGGCCGCGCCGGCCGCGGAGTCCTCTCCGGCCGCGTCGTCGTGCAGACCTACTACCCCGACCACTACGCTATCCTCGCCGCTGCAAAGCACGACTACGCAAGCTTCATCGACCGCGAGCTCAAGTATCGCCGCTGGCTGCACTATCCGCCCTTCGGCGTGCTCGCCAATCTGCTCATCCAGTCAGAGAAGCTTGAGGAAGCCGTCGCCTGGTCCGGCGAACTCGGCAAATGGTTTCAAGAGGCAGCGCCGGAAGGCGTGCGCGTGCTCGGCCCTTGCACCGCGCCAATCGCGCGCATCAAGGGTATCTACCGCTTCCACATCATTCTCAAGGCAGGCTCGCGGAAAAGTCTGAACGCAGCACTGCGCGGCGCCCTGGCGCATGCCGATGCCGCCGGCGTGCCACGCAGAAACCTGGTGGTGGATGTGGATCCACAGCGCCTGATGTGAGCAAGCCGCCCGCGTACGAGTTTCGAGAGGGAATGGACGCCGGCCTACTTCTTGCCGGGCTACTTCGCCTTGTCAGGTGCGGAGCCTGCGCCGTCAGCCAGAGTATGCAGCTCTTTGCCAGGCTTGAAGCGCACCGCCTTGCCCGGGGTGATGCTCACCTCGGTCCCGGTGCGGGGGTTGCGGCCTATGCCGGTCTTGCGGGCGCGAACGCTGAAGACGCCAAACCCGCGCAGCTCAATGCGCTCGCCTGCGGCAAGAGCTTCTTTCAGACCCTCAAAGACGGTATCCACGGCCGCCTCAGCCTTGGTGCGGGGCAGCCCAGTGCGCTCGATCACGTGATGAACGATGTCCTGCTTAATCAAAGCGGTTACCTCGCCTCGGAAAAGACTCTACCACGCCCTACGCAATTGATGGTACAGAATTTGTTCCAGTTAGGAAACGTTGTCCACCCGATAGGATGTTGGAAATCGCCGCTCTGCTGCATGCCGCGTACCATTTTGCCCGGCGCCGCACCACGCCGGTTGTCTTTCCGCGGCTGCGTTTCGTAAGATGAAGCCATTCAAGCGGGCATTCGGCGAACCCTCCAATCGATGCCTCATTCCCGGCGTGCCGGCGCGCTGGTTCCAGCGAACCAGATCCTCCGCACTCTGTCTGTGAGGCCGCGTTTATCCCGGTTCTCTTCGATTCGGTTCGATTCGGTTCCCTCTGTGATTTTTTTTGCCGGACGCATCAGCAACGATCCGGAACAGGAGAAGCATGTCGATTCAGAGTGATCGTTGGATCCGCGAACAGGCGCTGAAGCACAAAATGATTGAGCCATTCAGCGAAAAACAGGTGCGCGAAGGCGTCATCTCCTACGGGCTCTCGTCCTACGGATACGATCTGCGCGTCTCCGATGAGTTCAAGATCTTCACCAACGTCAACAGCGCCATCATCGACCCCAAGGCCTTCGACGAGCGCTCCTTCGTCTCCGTGCAGGCGCCCAGCGTCATCATTCCGCCCAACTCCTTCGCGCTCGCGCGTACGGTGGAGTACTTCCGCATCCCCCGCAATGTGCTCACCGTGTGCCTCGGAAAATCGACCTACGCGCGCTGCGGCATCATCGTGAACGTGACGCCGCTCGAACCCGAGTGGCAGGGC
>JBATYG010000597.1:0-3006 GCA_049673945.1 Occallatibacter sp. | reverse complement strand
AACGGCTGGGGATCGCCTTCCATGATGATGCTCATGCCCGTGATCGCTCTGAGCCTCTATCTCTCGCTCACCATCGCGGCGCGCTTTCCCGCCGCGTTTCATTACCCCATCCGCACCACGCCCCAGCTCCTGCCTCGCCTGCAATCGATCACCCTCGACATGCTCGCGTTGCTCAAGGCCGAGCTCACCTGCCTCTTTGCCGCGCTCCAATGGATCTTCATCCGCGCGGCCCGCACCGGCGAGGGCCACATGTTTGCCGCGATTCTCCCCGTGGTCCTGGTGGTCATCCTCGGCACGGTCGCCTGGTACATCTTCGCCGTCGTCCGCCTCGCCGCTGCGCGCAGCGAGGCATAGCGTGGGGGCTGGCCTATCCTTTCCTTCTTCGGCACCGTTTGCGTAGTGTCGATAACTCGACCAGGGCCAGTCTTCCGGATGAGTTACCAGTCCGCGCTTCACCGGATTCCGGTGCATGTACTGGAGCTTCTCGCTCACTTTCCTGCTTGAATGAACGTTGAAGTCATAGTAGCGCGCCTGCCAGAAAGGCCGCTCGGTTCGCCTTCGCGCCACAGACAGCTTCAACGCCTGCACCCCACGAGCCAGCGTTGATTTGCGCGGCTCGCTGACCAGCAGATGCACATGCTCAGGCATTACCACGTAACCGGCTACCGCGAGACGGTAGTTGCATCGCACTCGTTCCAGCGCGTCTTCAAACAAACCCCGCGCCTCAATCGTGCAAAGATAGGCGTGCCTGTGATAACAACTGAAGGTAAGAAAATGGAAATCACCGCACTGCTGATAGCGGACCAGCCCACGCGCCATGAGGAAAAGAATAAATCGCTCACGGGCAGATCAACGGTATTGCTTTCCCACATCTCAGAATCGAGATGTGGGGCACCCAGAGCGGGGTGCTGAGTGAACATCCCGGGACCTGGGCCACCCGCCTATAAATGGCTGAGACAAACGGGGCAGGTCAGACGCATATCGAAACTCGATACGGAAATAGAAATTTGCAATTCTGCGTCGTCCCTACGAGGGCAGACGAGGACCGGAGCTTCACGTTCCCCGACCTTACCCGACTCAGCACATCTGCCCGGTTCCGCTCCTTCCTGCTCAATCCGGTTCACCCCAATCTGCCCCTCTAAGAGGCAATCTATGGCCGTTTCTATCGACGTTGAAAGGGGGCCCTTCTAATATCGTTCAACACTCTATGAGCGGCATGAAACCAGAAAAAGAATACTGGCGCAATACAGACATCCTTCTATCGAGACAGAAATCGACGACTGCGCCGCATTTTGGCTCGAAGCAGTTCGGCACTTTTTAGACTTGAGTGAAACGTACTATTTAGGTATCGGTGTCTGGGCGTTTCCTTAGCCATTCAAGCCGGTCATTCAACGCATCCTCAAGAAGACCGAAGTAATCATGTCTGCGCTTGAGCGGCGATTTTGCCAGCGCGCGCAATCTGAGTCTTTCTACAGAATTAAGGAAGGCATGAATCGGAAGGAGCTCAGCCACTGCCTCGCGATAGTCTTCCAGTGCCCCTCCAGCTAGATGCCGCTGCCCAGACCCAGCCTCAATCATCTCTCTCTTTCGTGCAGTAAACTCCTCTTCGTAAATCGCACGCGCGGCTTGCACCTCCGCAATGCCATCTAAGATCTCGCTTTCCGTCATTGTGTCGAGCCGGTCGACAATCTTGACGAAGTCGAATCTGAAGTATTCGAGAAACTCCTCCCTCTCATTCATACAGGAAATATTACCGTTTTTGAACTCCTGCTGTCAGTTGATCGTGTGATGCAATCGATGACTCCCGCCAGGCGGCAACAGCCGAATCCAGGCCTATCCGGTGAGCTGCAATGCCGCGTTCGCTAGCATCCCGACAGCCCGTCGAATGGTTCATTACAGGCAAGGAACATGGGCCGGGTATGATCACAAGCGCGAGCAAGTGGCGGCAGGCAGGTGGCCCTGGTCTCAAGGCTTACGCAAAGCCACATTGACTGTGCCCCCGGTCCCTCGCCTCCAGGGACCGGGGCGCGGATCATAACCTCGGTCGCCCACAACACCCACGATGTGGAGGGGCATCTGCCGTCGACGGATGCTCGTCTGCTGCCCGCAGCGCATCTCCCACGGTTTCTTAGCCCGCTCTCCGCTCCCGTATCCCACTTCCGTACCTATTACCGCAGGTTTTCTCCCCTCGATTCGGTCTGGCGAGTCGCTGCCTCGCCCTGTTATCGTGGCCCTCGCATCAAGCTGCAAGCATCGGTCAAACCACAACCGGCGTCGAGGATCGTTGTCGATGAAGTTTGTTTGGACATCCCTGGCCATCTTTGTTCTCCTCGCTCCCTCCGCGATGGCAAAAAAATCGAACGGAAAGAAGCGGGTCAACCACGAGGATGGCTTGACCTACATCTGGATCCCCGCAGGCAGCTACCAGGCTGGCTGCCTCGACGGGGACACGCACTGCATTGGAAACGAGCGAACGAAGGAGAATATCTCCATCGCCGACGGCTTCTGGATCTCCGAAACGGAGGTCACGCAGGCCGCCTACAAGAAGGTGATGAACGCCGAGCCCAGCTACTATCAGGGCAGCCGCCTGCCCGTTGAGCGTGACAGCTGGACCGATGCCGACGCCTACTGCCGCCGCGCCGGAATGCGCCTGCCAACCGAAGCCGAGTGGGAGTATGCCGCCTATGGCGGCGCTGAACGTTTGCCGGCCTCTCTCGACGCCGTTGCGTGGTACAACCCCAACAGCAGCGACCAGACGCACCCTGTGCGCGAGAAGCAGCCCAATGGATTTGGGCTATATGACATGCTGGGCAATGTGTGGGAGTGGGTCAGCGACGCCGGCGCCACCGCCGACGACCACCTGGTGAAGGGCGGCTCGCTTTACAGCGGCGAGGCCGACCTGCGCGTGGCCGGCCGCCAGGCTGCACCGGCGGATCTCAAGCACCGGGATATCGGTTTTCGCTGCGCGTCCAACACCTGGTGATGCGCACCTGGTGATGCTGCGGT
>JBATYG010000596.1:0-4193 GCA_049673945.1 Occallatibacter sp. | reverse complement strand
GCGGCCAGTTCCGGTAATAAGGCTGACAACGCCGGTGAATTGAAATCCCGAGGTTGTAAGTGGCGGGGGTGCAGGTGCAGGATTCGCAGCGACCGTAGAAGTCGGGCAGCCGGTTGCGTTGAATTGGACGGGGGCCGACAGGGCTATATGGTGCGTGTGGGGGCCCCGCGTTTCCGGGTGAGTCGGGTCCACATTGGGAGTGGCGGGTGGGGCGGGGGTCTGGGTGCCGTAGTCGGACGTCTCCATATTCAGGGTGGCCGAGAAGTCAGCGATCACCGAATCCCCTTTGCGGTGGAGATCAAGAGACCAGGTGCCGTGCATCTCGTAGGGGCCGCCTTTGACATTTGAAGGTGTGTAGTCGTCGATTAACCCGTTGAAGTGTGCGGGTAGCCGGCTTTCCTGGCCCATTGCTTCCACACCGAGGGTCAATGACAAGGCAACGAACGCATGGATCGCCCACAAAAGACCTTTGTTCTTCATGAGAACCTCCGGATTTTGAGAATCACCTCTCTCGCGCTGCACAAATGCCTGAATATCGGTGGAATTCTGAACCGGATGCGTCGCGATGAAGGCATGCGGGCAACATGAATGGATCTGGCCGGCCTGGTCAAACGGCAATGCGCGGAATTGGCACTTCACCGCTTATTGCCGTCTATTGCCGCTTTCGCTGATCGGAGCAGAATCGTTGACCTCGCTCGCCCTGACCCTGATACATCCGGGGGCCCAATGGGCGAGCCTTCTCTGAGTGTCCGACAGCCCGAAATGCGATTCGCGGACCTGGTGCGCGACGTGGCCTCAACTGAGGCCTGATGGCCTAGACTGGTCTTGGCGCTGATCGGCCTGCGCCCCGGCACACAAGGACGTCATGCATTTAAATTTCCATTTCACCACGGTCCAGACCCTCTGGACGCTCACCTTTGCAGCGCACCTCGTGCTGCTTGTTGTTCTGCTTGGTCGGGATCGCGTCCGGCGCTTTCCCTGGTTTACTGCCGCCATTACGCTGGTCGCCCTGCGGCTTTTGACCAGCAGGCTGCTCTTCGGCCGCCTGCCGCAGATGGAGATGAGCGAGATCTTTATCGTGCTGGCGGATGCTTCGTCTCTTATCGGCCTGCTGGTCGTGGTTGAACTTGCCCGCAGGGCATTCCCCCGAGCGCCCCGCAAACTCCTGCTGACCTGGGGCGCAGTGCTCCTCGCGATCGGCGCTGTCGTGCTGGCAACCTGGGGACCCTGGCCGGCGCTGAAAACGCTCACGCCGCTCACGCCCATGTCCGTGCTGGGCATGATGCAGCTTTTTGCGCAGAAAGCAGGCACGCTTGTCGACGTAACGACCGTTGGGCTGGGTCTATTAGTGGCTCTCTTTGGCCGCCGCTATGGAAGCGGATGGCGCGGCCACGCGCAACTGATCGTGATCGGCCTCTCCACAGCCTCGCTGGCGCAACTCGCGGTGCAGATCATCTGGCAGATCATCGCCAAAACGGCCGCACCGCACTCTATGGCTGAATACCAGCGCGTCATTGGCCTGCGAGAGAAGCTCTTCAACGCCAACAGCGTCATTTATCTTCTCGTAGCGGTCTGGTGGATTGTTTGCCTCTGGATCGACGAGCCGGGCGAATCCGTGGCAGCAGTCGCCGCCGCGCCCGTGCTGGCCGCCCCTGCGGACACGAAATCCGCTTCAGCGGAGGTTCCGCGCAATTCCGGCGAATAGCGCTCACGATTCTAGATTGCGAAGTCGATATATCCCCGCGCCGGATCGGTTGCCACCAGCTTTACCGTCACGCGATCGCCGACATCGAGCCGTCTCGCGCCCGGCTTGCCCGCGTTCACCAGCATTCCATCAACATGCGGAGCCAGGGTGCGGACGAAGGTTCCGTGGTTGTTGACGCCCGTAACAATGGCGCTGAAGCTTTTACCGACACTGGGCCGCAGCACGACGGCGGCGATGCGCTTCTGCATCTCGCGCTCAACTTTGCGCGCTGCGTCTTCCATCTGCGTGCAACGTTGCGCGATTGCATTCAACTCATCTTCGGTGTAAGGCTGCTCCGCCTTTGCGAGCCACGCCTTCAAGACACGCTGCATCACCACGTCGGGGAAGCGCCGGTTTGGTGCAGTTGAGTGGGTGTAATCCTGTACCGCAAGTCCGAAGTGGCCGGGCGAGACTTCATTGGGCTTAACCATGATGTACTCCCCCGGTCCCAGCAGCTTCACCACCGCGAGCGACAGATCGGGAAAGTGAAGGGAATCCCTCTGCTTCTGTTCGAGCAGAAAATCGTTGAGCGCCTTTGAATCCGGATCGGCAGGCAGCTTCGTTCCCAGGCCGGCAGCGAGCTCCACGATGCGGTCCCAGCGCTTGGGCGTGCGCACAATGCGTCGAATGGACGCAATGCCGTCGTTCTCAAATGCCCTGGCGACCACGCCGTTGGCAGCCACCATGAACTCTTCGATGAGTGAGGTTGCGCGGTTCTTATCGAGGCTCTTGATCTCCACCGCCTCATCGCCCAGCATCACAGGGCGCGTCTCGATTGTCTCCAGATCAAGGGCTCCATTCTGAAAGCGGCAATTCAGCAGCCGCTGCGTCGCCGCATCCTGCAGCTTGAGCTGCGCGGCCAGCTCTGCGTTCGCGGCAACCTTGTCCGGAGCCGGTCCTCGGCCTTCGAGCCACGCGCCGACGCTGTTATAGGCGAGTTGCGCCCGGTTGCGCACAAGCGCGCGCGAAACCTTGCCGCTTGACGTGCACGAGCCCGCGTCCACAAAGAACTCCACGACAATCGCGACGCGGTCTTCGTTTTCATTCAGCGAGGTGATGCCCTCGGAAAGCTGGGTAGGCAGCATCGGAAAAACCTTGACGCCGGTGTAGACGGAGGTCGTCTCGCTGCGCGCATGGTTGTCGATCACCGTGCCAATGGGAACGCGGACATCCACATCGGCAATGCCGATGAGCACGCGGAACCGGCCGTCAGGCAGTTGCTCGGCCCATTCAATCTGGTCGAGATCTTTCGACGTATCGTTATCAATCGAAGACCAGAGCAGGTGGCGCAGGTCCTGCGCGTCGGGCACTGCGGGCAACTCGGGATGGGCCTCAATTGCCGCGAGCTGAGCATCGGTTCCAGCGGGAAAGTCGGGCTGAAAACCATTTTCGATCATGGTGCTACGCGCTGCCGCCACAAGATCGAATCGTACCTGTGGACCATTGGACATCGGAATCTGGCTCCTTGCACGAAGAGCCAGCCTATCATGCCCCGTGGCCTGCTTCCGTTCGCGCGAGAACCGAAGTCCAAGAGATATCATCAGGAATGGAGAGTTTGAACCACGCATGACCCGTTTTCTGTCGCGCTTTCTGCCCCGTTTGCTGCCCTGCTCGCTTGCAGTCGTTGCATCGTTTCCTGCAGTTTCCCAGACATCGCAGCCGGTTTCGACCGCCGCAGCAGCCACCGTCACCTCGACTGCGTCACCCGAAGTGGAGGAATTTCAGAAGCTTGAGGACAAATGGTCGATTGCGATCAATACGCGCGATCAGTACGGCCTCGAGCTCGTTTTGTCCCCTTTGTTTGTGGATGTCTCCTCAAGCGGTGACGTCAGCACCCGCAACCAGCAGGTGGCCTACCTGATCTCACTGGACGATAAGTCACTTCAGCTTGATCAGCACGTGGTCGCCGTGCGCATGCTCGGCGATATCGCAGTGGCCAATGGCACCTACGTGCTTCATCTCAAGGCTGGTTCCGAAAAAGGTGTCTTTACCCATGTCTTTCAGAGGGCGCGTGGCGGATGGCTATGCATCAACTCGCAGCGGACGATGGTGAAGACGGATCCGAAATCGAAGAACAAGAAGCAATCGGCCGCCGACGAGCCCTTTCACATCCCGCTCTTTTCCAAGTAGTAATAACCGAAGCGGGCAGCGCGCGCGGCAGGTCGGGCACCGCCTCAGTCCGCGGCGGGTTGCGAGCGCTTTGCTCCCTGCAGCCGGATCGAGACGTGCACCAGGCTCAGAGCCGCCGGCGTGACGCCGGGAATCCGGCTCGCCTGCCCGATCGTGCCGGGGCGCACGCGCTCGAGCTTTTCGCGCATCTCGCGCGAAAGCCCACTGATGGCGCCATATTCCAGCCACTCTGGAATCGCGACAGCCTCGGCAGCCTTCAGCTTCTCAATCGATTTCTTCTGCTGCTCGAGATAGCCGGCGAACTTGATCTCGGTTTCGA
>JBATYG010000595.1:0-10991 GCA_049673945.1 Occallatibacter sp. | reverse complement strand
GTGGATCTCGAGCCGATTGAGAACGCTATGACCAGGATGCGCAAGGATCATATCGACTTGCGCCTGAGCGTCGCCGACCAGAACGCAGCCATTAAGCGGGTTGCAGACCAGGTCGAAACAGTAAAGGACGCGGTGGAACGGGCCGGGGCAGAAACCAAGGCGCTGGACAGAGATGTGCAGCAGTTGAGAAGCCGGGTAAATGTGTTTGCGTGGATCGGCCTGATCCTGCTGCTGCTCTCAGTGGTGATGAATATCGTGCTCTTTGAGCAGATGCGGCAGCTGATTCACTAGGCGCGGGGCCGGACCTTCGAGATTTGCGCGAGTCTCTTCGGGGGTATTTGGCAGGCTCGGACTGAGTTTTTCATAGCGTAAAGCTATCTATTGATGAAGCGGAATCAATCTAGGGATTCTCTGCTTTCTTTTACGCAGTTTGCGCTTCGAGTCATTGCCAGTCGTATTTTGAGCGGGCTAGTATTCCGGGTAGTTCCACTGGGGCCATCGCCCCACGCCACACAATGCAGTTGTTCCTGAGTTCACAGAGCTTCACTAACGTGCGGGTGCTTACGGGCGTCCGCGGACGGAGTGCATAGTTATGGCATGGTATGCCTACTGCATCGGTGAAAAACAAGCATTTCCAGAATTAGCCCGTCATCGCAAACCTGTACCGATGGAATCAGTCCACGGAGTAAGCGGCAATCAGGTTTTCCTTTACCCTGCAAGCGATTTAGCGATTGTTGTGAGCGAGCACAACCCGTCGGAGGCGTTAAGCCAAAGGTCCGGCGTGGATCATGCAAGAGTAATCGCCGATTGTTTTCAGCATTCCACTGTGTTGCCTTTCCGGTTCGGAACGGTATTTAGCGACGACGACAGCCTCCGCAAGTCAATCCGATCGAATCAGCGTCAGTTCCTCTCCAATATCGACAAGCTACGCGGTAAAACGGAGATGCACCTCAAGATCTTTGTGGACGACTGCTGCAGCCGCGAGATTGCGCGGACGCAAGGCACCGAAACCGTAGGCCGCGAATACCTCTCGAACCTGCGCGAAACCGCATCAAGACAACGTGAGCGGCAGACTCGCGCACGCGCGGTGAGCTTCCAGATGCATCGGCTTTTTATGCCGCTGGATGAAGAAGTGAGTTGCCGGCTGACGGAGAGCGGCAAGATGGTGCTGGATATCGCCCACCTGATCGAGCGCAAACACGTTGAGCGCTACCAGAACAAATTTGCGAGCACGAGCGCTACGATGCGGGAGTGCCAGCTACAGCTTTCCGGGCCGTGGCCGCCTTACCACTTTGTTCATCGGCTCACGCGCAATGGGCATATCCAACAGCCACATCCCGCACTGCAGGTTCCGGCGCTTGAGGTTGTTCAAAGTGTTGCAGCGCAGCGCCCGATGGTGGCACTGGCTTAACGATTCTGTGTGCTCGGCTAGCCTCAGCTTCGGCTGAGGCTTTCTCTTTTGGAGGCTAGTTCACAGGGGCTGGTCCGCATACATCCAGATAAGACGCGCACCCAGGTGACAGAGACGATGAGAGAGAATCCTCACGGGAAGCGAATCACGTCGCTATCAAGAGGCATTGCTAGATGCTGTGCAGAGGGCCGCGGGTTCCATGTGGACGAAGGTGAGAGCACCACTTCCGGTCCCGCCTTACCTTCAAGCGTGAACTGCGCGAAGCGGAAGGGCAGTCCTTCAGAGCCTGCATACACGGGCTTATCGCTGATGTGGAAGTGCAGATGCGGCACAGAGGCATTGCCGCTAATGCCCAAATGTGCGATGACGTCGCCACGATGGACATGGTCGCCCGCGTGGACTCGCACGCTGCCAGGACGCAAGTGAGCATAGTGAGCGTAGATGCCGGGCGCAATGTTCAGGATGACGAAGTTTCCGTAGAGTCCGCGTGGCGACAGGTCGCCTGACTCCACATGCCGAGCAAACGGCTGACCGTCGGGCTCGCCATCACGAGCATCGCTGACCACGCCGTCAGCGACGGCGAGCACATCGGCATCATAACCGAACCATGCGCTGTTCTGGGATGCCTGCGGCGCATCGCGCGGCACCGGCAATGCGTGGCCGGCTGCGTTCAGCCCGACGAAGTCGATGGCAAAACGCTGCGCGATGGTGACGCGCCCGTTCATGTCCAGTATCGAGCCCCAGTGGTGCGAATCGGCATTGCCCGGTCCCTCGGTGACCAGCCACAAACGGTCGCCGCGGAATGGTGGCCCGATTACGATCGCGGGCTTTTCATCGAGGACCACCTCCGCGCATCGCTGGGTGCGGCGTCTCCCTTTCGCATCATCGAAACCGATGCTGTGCCATAGCGCGGTGACCGCAGCCTGACCCTGCGGCAACGTCAACCAAATTAAGAACACGGCTCGTTCGCCAGCGGCAAGCGGAACTCCATCCGCGCCTTCCGGGCACCTGGGCCTCACCAACGCACACAGTTCCTTCCCTTCGTAGGAAGCCAGAGGCGCATCCACACCTTGCGCGAAGGCTCGAAGCATCGTTAGTCGCAGCGGTCCATTGCCGTCATAGGAACTGATCACATGCACCTCATACTCGACGTGCATCTTTCCGTCGCTACCCTTCGTGGGTGCAGGTGGCATCAGCACACGCGCCTGTATGGGAGCATCGGGTTGTTGACCGACAGCCGCGACAGCTACGGCAACGACGCAGATGAAGAAGAACAGCAAGCGAGAGGAAACGTGTCTTTCTCGCTGTGACTTTCTCTGATTCATGGTCATACCCTGGCGCCCCCTCGACGGTCTCGCCTCTTATACCTGTGCTGCGAGATAGGCAATGAAGTCGGGATCGGCGTTGAGCAGCTTGAGAAGTGGGAGGATGATGTGCGGACCGTTGGAGCTGTTTGTGAAAATGATCACGCCCGAACGGGCGCTCGGATCGAAGTAGCCCAACGTAAATACGCCTGAGTCCATACCGGTGTGCGTAAGGAAGGTCTTGCCGTGGACCTTGATAACCTCCCAACCGGGCCCCATGCCCACCTGCTCCGGACAGGATGCTGCCAATTTTCCAACGCAGAGCTCTGCCTTACGGTCGGTCAGGACGCTTTCGCGAAGCCTGCGGATGGACGGCGACTCGCCGATTCCATTCATCAGGCTTTCGACAAAGCTGGCGTACTGGGATGGCGTCGTATACACCAGGTCGGCAGCAACATATGAGGTCGCAATCTGCGGCTCCATCCACTTCCCGTCCTGGTCGGCCGGCTTTGCGATGTGGACGTTCATCCATGATCGCTCGGTGTAAGCGGTGCGCGTCATACCTGCTGGATCAAAGACTAGTGATTGCGCCAGCTTCTCGAACGGCTGGCCGGTCTTCTTCTCCGCGAACCTCGCTACGTACTGATAGCCTTCGCCGGAGTAGCCAAACGCAGTCCCTGGGGTGCGGATGAAGGCCAGCTTGCCGCCCGTCTCTCGCCTCCAGTTTGGGAACCCGGTTTGATGATCCAATGCCATCCGTGGGGTCAGGAGCTTCGCTCTGGGGTCAGAGGCAAGATCGGGATCGAGCCAGTACGGGTACATCGGTTCGTCCAGCGACAGCTTGTTGGCAGAAGCAAGCCGCAGAATCACCTCGGCAGAGATCGGCTTGGACATAGAAGCTATGTTGTAAAGAGTCGAAGTGTTGGCGGGAATACCGGGGCCGGCTTCACCATACGCCTCTGCAAGTACCGTTCTACCGCCAGCAATTTTCGCAAACGACACGCTGGCAACATTCTCGTTGTGGAGCAACGCCGGAATGGCACGCGAGAGTGGCTCGGCGCTTTGTTGACTTACTGCAGCGAAACTTGTCAGAGCAAAAGCCACTGGCATGGCGTATCGAAGGAGTAAGTCGAAATGGTCGCTGTTCATTCGGGTCGGCATCCGACCCAAATCATTGCATTAGTTCAGGCGTAATGTCAATCGGAAAGAGAGCTTTATCTATCGCAGTAATGTCGGCTATCAACAAACCTGCTTTTGAATGAGAGGCATGAGCTGAGTCACCATCCAATGATGGTCGTTTGTAGATATCCAGCCCAACGCTGCGAAGATCCGTGAACGCATATCAGGGGGAGACATTCGCCATCAAAACCAACCGCCAGAGGGGACGAGGCCATTAAGTCGGAGATAAGTGACGAGATTGCCGTAATGTAAGGCATCGTGGTTTCCGAGTTGCGTAACCATGAACATCTTGTTCGTGGCGTGGCCCCAGAAGTTCGCCGGGGCATTGAGCTGCGCGTCGGTGATCCCTGCGTACGCAGCGTCGCAATAGTTGAATGAGGACTTCAGGTAGGCGGTGATTTCAGCCTTCGAAGCTTTCGAGACAGGTGGGGCGGGGGGTGCTTCGCCCTTCATGTTCGAACACAAATAGTAGGAAATATCCGCTACATGAGTGAGGATTTCGGCGAAAGAGCGAACGTCTTTCGTCGGCCGGTAGCTGTATTTCGACTCGGGCATCGTATTCGCCGCGTTGATAATCTTGTCCTGCATATTGTCGCTAAACACGGACAAGGTCTTTGTCAGCGGATTCGGCGCGGAAGTGGGATTGGGTAGGTCCGGCGAGATCTGTGCTCTGGCAAAAGGCGCCAGGACAAAAACAAAGGCCACACCGCAAAAAACCAGGAATCGAACAACGGAGCGGAACGTGTAGAACAAACTTTCCGGGAAAGTTTGCATATAGAACACCCTCCTGACTAGATCTCCTCGCTGCTTAATCTTCCATCGAGAATCAGCCCCATGGCTTTCGTCAGCCGCTGCCATTCACTGGTCTTCTCTACGAGCTGCTGGCGTCCCTTCGCTGTCAGCGTGTAGAAGCGCGCCCTCCGGTTGTTTTCACTGACACCCCATTTGGCGCTAATCCACTTCTTGTCTTCAAGGCGCTGCAGAGCAAGATAGAGCGAGCCATGATCGACGAAAAACAACTCTTCAGACCGGCGCTGAATGGAGCGCGCAATGCCCTGCCCGTGATGCGGGCCGAGCAAGACGGTCTTGAGAATGAGCAGGTCTAGCGTACCCTGCAAAATAGCGATGCTGTCATCCGGATTGTGTTGGGAAGGCATCCGACCCAAAGCATGCCATTGTTTCGGGTCGGATGTCAACAGGAATCGAAACGCCTAATCCCAGGTCTCAGAATCGAGACCCGGGGCACCCGGATTCTAGTAGTGCGTGAGCATCCCGAGATAAGAGCCACCCGCCGATGGATGGGGCACCTCCTTTTCCTGGAATGAGCGGAGTGAAACGCAGATCTTTCGCTTACCACCCCCAGGCGCGAGAAAACGCCTGGGACCCGGTTCGCTCAGGATGACACGGAAATTTGGAGGCGGAGTTAGCAGCTTAGCGGGTTAGCTGGTCAGCGAGTTAGCGTGAGCGGAGCGCGGTTCGTGCATTCCCACCTGCGCTGCGCGCAGATGGGGCACCCATTTTCGTGCTGATTGAAGCAGGTGGCAGGCGGCTCTAGCTCTTGCCGCGGCTGAGGACGAAGGACTTGCGGCGGTCGAGGGAGGCGCGGTCAATCTGCTTCCAGAAGCCGACGAAGTAATCGATGGCGGAGATGGTGGAGACGAGGACGGTGAAGTAGATGGCGGCGATGGCGATCCATTTCACGGGGATGACAAGCAGGCCGAACTGCCACTCGTACCAGCCGTGGGCGAGAATCGCCGACACCACGGAGACGATCTGAACGACGGTTTTGAGCTTGCCGAGTTCGCTGGCCTGGATAGTGAATCCTTCAGACGCAGCGATGGAGCGCAGCCCGGAGATGAGAAATTCGCGGCCGATGATGACTACGGCGATCCAAACCTTGACCACGTCGGGGTTATAGGCGACGAGAGCGACAAGGGCCGCGGTGACCATGATCTTGTCGGCGAGCGGATCGAGCAGCATGCCCATGGTGGTGATCTGGCCGCGCTTACGGGCAAGGTAGCCGTCGAGGCCGTCGGTCATGGAAGCCAGAATGAAGAGGACGGCCGCGGCCAGCTCCTGTTCGCCGCCCGGTCCCTGCCATGGGAAACGGGGAGAAAGGATCCACAAGAGCAGGGGGATCATGACGATCCGGCTCATCGTGATGGAATTGGGCAAATTCACGTCTTCATGCCGTTCCCGCGGCGCAATCGTGCGTTTAGCGTCCATTATTGCACTGCGCGCGCCTGTGAATTGCAAGGCCCGGCCGAGCCGCGGAAAAGGGTAATCAAAATCGGTTGGGAAGAAAGTACTTGCAGCGATGGAGTTGCGAATGCCCGGTTGAACCCGGACTGATTTAGTCTCAGTTCCCTGCTTCTGTTTCACACCTGATTTTTCTGGCTAACGGCGTAACGTCGACGCGCACGAAGGATGCTGGATAAACGAAGAGGGACGGGCGTTGCCCGTCCCTCAGGTTTTCGCGCGGAGAGGTTATGCGTAGATGCCGCGCTGCTTGATGGTGAATGCGACACGGTCAATGGCGAGCATGTACGCGGCGATGCGGTTGTTGACGTTGTGCGCCTCGGAGTAACGGACCACATCTTCAAAGCTGTCGCGGAGGATGGTTTCAAGCTGTTCGTTGACCTGCGCTTCTTTCCAGAAGTAGCCCTGGCGATCCTGCACCCATTCGAAGTAGCTGGCGGTGACGCCGCCGGCGTTTGCGAGGATGTCGGGAACGACGAAGATGCGCTTTTCGGCAAGGATCTCGTCAGCGACAGCGGTGGTGGGCCCGTTGGCGCCCTCGACGATGATGCGCGCCTTGATGCGATCGGCATTGCGGCTGGTGATGACATTCTCGGTGGCGGCGGGGATGAGCAGATCGCAATCGACAACGATCAGCTCTTCAGAGGGCATGGCTTCGGCGCCGCGGAATCCGAGAGTGGTGCCGTTTCGATACTTGTACTCGGCTAGCTGATGAATATCGATGCCGTTCGGATTGAAGAGTCCGCCATCTTTTTCGGCGATGCCCACGATTTTGTAGCCGCGTTCCATCATGAGGCGCGCGGCGTTGGAACCGACGTTGCCGAACCCCTGAATCACGGTGCGGCAGCCTTCGACGGGAATGTTGAGATAGCGCAGACTCTCGTCGCAGGCGAGCATGACGCCGCGCCCGGTAGCCTCGATACGTCCGCGGGAACCTCCAATGTTGATCGGCTTGCCGGTGACGACGCTGGTGACGGTGCGGCCCATGTGCATGGAGTATGTGTCCATGATCCACGCCATGGTTTGCTCGTTGGTGTTCATGTCGGGCGCGGGAACATCCTTCTCGGGTCCGATGAAGTCGATGATTTCAGAGGTGTAGCGGCGGGTAAGGCGCTCAAGCTCGCCCTGGCTCAGTTTCGAAGGATCGCAGATGACGCCGCCTTTGGCGCCTCCGAAAGGGATGTTGACGACGGCGCACTTCCAGGTCATCCAGCTTGCGAGCGCGCGGACTTCGTCGAGCGTGACGTCGGGTGAGTAGCGGATTCCTCCCTTGGCTGGCCCGCGGGCGATGTTGTGCTGCACGCGGAAGCCGGTAAAGATCTCAATGCGGCCATCGTCCATGGTTACGGGAAAGTGCACGATGATTTCACGCGCCGGCGTTCTGAGCAGCTTCCAAAGGCCTTCGTCAAGATTCAGTTTTCGTGCTGCGAAATCGAACCGCGCACTTTGCGCTTCCCAGGGATTGATCTCCTGATCCAAAGTGACGGTCTGCGTTGCCAGAGCCATAAGTTTCTCCAACTTCCTGTACGAACAGATAAACCACTTGAGAAAGCTCGTCTATCCTCATCTCCTTAGATGAGGCTGAGAGCAGACCGGATCACCCGGCCGAACCTGTCTGGCCCAAACCTGCGAAGGCCGATGTAAGTGCCCAGCAGCACGATTCCGGGCAGCATGATTCCGAGAGTGATCTTGCCCTGCAATTTGGCCAAACGCTGTGAGTCTAGGCCGGCGGGGAAGGTGCGTCAAGGAGGCCGATGTGCTGCATATACCCTTTGGGAACCTGCCTGGGAACCTCTTTCGCCCAAACCATCTCGACAAGACAAGCCTCGGCACCTTATCAGTTAATAAGCCAGAGGTCTCCCTGATGGAATGGGAAACGCAGGACTGATGGGCTGAGCTAGACTCAAACACAGCTAAACGCAGATGGTTTTGAACAACTTCACTGACGGCCGGACCGCACTTAATGGCAACTAACAGAGATTTGCCCGCGATGCCTGGAGAAGCGATGGCAAATGCCGATAAGATCCTGGTTATCGACGACGATAACACTGTATGTGAACTGGTAACCGCCCTGGCACAGGCGATGGGATTTGAATGTGTTGCCACGAAGGACGCAGCCGCATTTTCAAGCGTCGAGTTTCCTGATACGACCCTGATTCTGCTTGATTTAATGATGCCGGGAATGGATGGCATCGAGGTGCTGCGCCTGCTGGGCGAGCGGCATAGCCGGGCCCGGATTCTGCTGATGAGCGGTATGGACCGGCGGGTGCTCGAGACCGCAGAGAAGCTGGCGCACAGCCTCGGGCTGCGGGTGGTCGGGCATCTGCAAAAGCCGTTCCCCCTGACCGAGCTGCGAGGGTTGCTGAGCGCGCTGGCCGGCATGGACGTACCCGCAAAGCCGGTCGACACACCGCCGGTTTCGGTATCGAACGAGCAATTGCGGAAGGCGATCGAGAATCACGAGTTTGTGAATTTCTATCAGCCGCAGATCAGCCTGGTGACCGGAGAAGTGACCGGCGTGGAGGCCCTGGCGCGGTGGACTCACCCGGAGCTGGGAATGATTTTGCCGGAGAACTTTATTGCCAGAGTTGAAGCCCTGGGACTGATCGGCAAGCTGTGCTGGAGCACTGCCGAAATGGCGATGACCGAAGCGAAGCAGTTTGTGGACCGCGATGGAAATCCCTTGCGGCTCTCGATCAATGTATCGATGATTTCGCTGCACGATCTCGAGTTTCCGGATGCGTTCCTGAACCTTGCGAACAAATACGACTTCCCTGCCGACCGGATCGCACTTGAGATCACCGAGACGAGCCTGATCAGCGAGCTGTCGCGGACGCTCGATGTGCTGACGCGGCTGCGCATGAAAAACTTCCATCTCTCAATCGACGATTTCGGCAGCGGCTACGCGATGATGCGGCAACTGCAGCACGTTCCGGCGAACGAATTGAAGATCGACAAGAGCATTGTCGAAAAGATGCACCAGAACGAGAGCGATCGCGTGATGGTAGAGAAGATTATCGAGATGGGCCATGAGCTGAACATGGAAGTGATGGCCGAAGGGGTTATGACGCAGGAGCAGCTTGAGATGCTTCGCCAGAAAGGCTGCGATGGAGCGCAGGGCTTCCTCTTCAGCCACGCGCTGCCTGCCGATGAGCTGATGACCTGGCTGGAAAAGTACGAGACCAAATAGGCTCGGGCGGCCTCTGAGTTCGGGGCCTCCGAGCAGGTACACTGAACGCTGTGAAAGCCTCAACGCAGCCTGTTCAGCCCACCCGTAAAGAGTTTCTGGCTCTTGCGAAGAAGCATACCCTCGTACCGGTTTACCGGACCCTTACGGCCGACCTGGAGACACCGGTCTCCGCGTTTCTGCGGGCGGCGTGGCCGGAACGCGAGTGCTTTCTGCTGGAGTCGGTCGAAGGCGGCGAGCAGGTAGGGCGCTACACCTTTATCGGTCTCAACCCTTACAAGCGGATCGTGGCGCGCGGCCGAAGCATTGCCATCACCGAAGGCAGGCGGACCACGAAGATCGAGGGGGATATTTTCGCCGTGCTGCGCGAGGCACTGGGGGGACACCAGGCGGCGCGGCTGGCAGGGTTGCCGCCCTTCACCGCGGGCGCTGTGGGCTTTTTTGCCTACGATGCCGTGCGCCAGATTGAGCGCCTGCCTGACTCCGCGACCGATGAGTTGGAATTGCCGGACGCGTGCCTGCTGTTTTTCGACGAGGTGCTGGCCTTTGATCACGTACGGAAGCAGATCTGGCTGATAGTAACGGCCGACCTGACTCTGGAGAAGCCAGGGCCGGCGTACGATCGCGCGGTCAAGCGCCTCGATCGGCTGGAGAAGAGACTGGCGCGTCCGCTGCCGAAGCTGCCGCGGGTGAAAGGCAGCGCGAAGCTGAAGGTGGCGCACCGCACGACGAAGCGAGATTATCTGGCGGCGGTGAAAGCAACGAAGGAATACATCGCGGCCGGAGACGTTTTTCAGACAGTGCTTTCGCAGCGCTTCGATATGCAGCCGGGGACGGACACCTTTCAGGTGTACCGGGCGTTGCGGACCGTGAATCCGAGCCCCTACATGTATTTTCTGCGGTTCACGCCGGAAGGCCCGCTTGCGGAGACCGAGAACCGGAACAAGCCGAGAAGAAGGAAACGGGCTGCGGCGATCGAACTGGCCGGCTCATCGCCGGAGCTGCTGGTGCGCGTGCATGACGGCAGGATCGAATATCGGCCCATCGCCGGGACGCGGCCGCGCGGCGCGAATGAGCCTGAAGACCTCGCGCTCGAGCGGGAGATGATGAGCGATGAGAAGGAGAGAGCCGAACACGTGATGCTTGTGGACCTGGGACGGAACGATGTGGGCCGGGTGAGCAAATTTGGCAGCGTGAAGGTCGATCGCCTGATGTATGTGGAGCGCTACAGCCACGTGATGCACATTGTGAGCACGATTGAAGGGCAACTGAATCCCGAGCTGACCGCGGTCGACGCATTGCGCGCCTGCTTCCCTGCGGGCACGCTGAGCGGAGCGCCCAAGGTGCGTGCGATGGAGATCATCGAGGAGTTGGAGCCGACCCGACGAGGGACCTATGGCGGCACGGTGCTGTATGCGGACTTCTCAGGCAATCTGGACTCGTGTATCGCGATCCGCTCGCTGCGGGCGAAGGACGGCAAGGGCTATGTACAGGCGGGCGCGGGGATCGTGGCCGACTCAGTGCCGGAGATGGAATACCGTGAATCGCTGAACAAGGCCCAGGCGGTCATCCGAGCGATTGAGCAGGCGCGCGAAGCTTAGGGCCGGTTATTCACCTTCGCGATGGCGACGTTGCGAGGGAAAATCTAGTC
>JBATYG010000594.1:0-1691 GCA_049673945.1 Occallatibacter sp. | reverse complement strand
CGCAATCCAAAGGCGCTGGCCGCGCTCTTCGAACAGAACGACGCGACGCTGATCGGGTGATATTGATCGATCGAGTCGCGGCGTGGCCTCCCGCGATGTACAGTTAAGACATGTTCATGCGGCGAATCTCCATTCATCGCATCGACCCGGCTGGCGCATTACACCCTTGCCCGCTGCACTGGATCGACTCCTTTGCGATGCGCAACTTCACCAACGATGCCATCTTCGATGACACGGTTCCTGTCGCGGACGGCCTTCTCGAAGCGGGCCACCGCGTCCCTCTCGATCGCCTCGGACCGGCGATGGAGGATTGGTTCCGGCGCAAAGGCTATCTCAAACCGGACGAGCATCTCGAAGTTTTCGAGATCACCCGATAGCGCCGTGAACCACAAACGCCCCGATTGCTTCGCAATTTCTCCCTCTCAAAATCTCTGATAGGGGTGAGGAGAGGGGCCAGGAGGGATGGCCCGGGCGTAGACGGCCATTGACCGGAGATCGACGAGCAGGCGAGGATACTGAGCACTGAAGTTGTGGGGCCAAAATCGATCGGGAGCGATGGTTCGCTATGAGCACATCCGTCATTCGCGCTGATTGGGCAGGCCGGGTCATCAACGGAAGATTTACGCTTCGCCAATGGCTGGGTGGAAGCGAATCGAGCGGCGTCTTCCTGACCGAGCTTGCGGGAGATCCGCCGCAGAGGGCTGCGATCAAATTGATTCCGGCGGATGTGCGCGACGCCGAGGCCCGCATGGCCGGGTGGGCGGCCGCAACGGTGCTCTCACATCCTCACCTGATGCGCCTGTTTCACTCGGGCAGTTGCCGCATCGACGACACCGACTTGCTGTATGCGGTGACGGAATGCGCCGGAGAGAATCTGGGGGAGATTGTTCCCGAGCGCCCGCTCACGGTCGCCGAAACCCGCGCCATGCTGGGACCGGTTCTCGATGCGCTTTCGTATCTCCACGAGAAGGGTTACGCGCATGGCCACGTCAAGCCATCGAACATCATGGTGGTGAACGATCAGTTGAAGCTTTCAGTGGACGGAGTGTACCTCTCCGGGCGGCTCTGGAAGCATCTGCCAACGCCGGGCGTCTATGACGCACCGGAGACCGCGACGCGGATGTCTCCGGCGGCGGACATGTGGTCGCTCGGGGTCACGCTGGTGGAATCTCTGACGCAGCAACTGCCGAGCCGGGAGAGGTCGGGTGCGCCGGACCCGATGGTGCCGGAATCGATGCCACAACCCTTTGCCGGCATCGCGCGTGCGTGTCTCAGGCGTGACCCCGAAATGCGATGCGCAGTCGAGGATGTCCGTGCTCGTCTCACGCCGCCTCCCGAACCGGCTCCGAAGCTTCCGGCGTCGGCGCGCATCGCCGAAAAGCTTGCGCCGGGCAGGTTTCCCGTGTCAGCGATCATCGTGGCCGTTGTGGTGCTTCTTGCGGTGCTTGCGTTCTGGCGATTCAGTGCGCACAGAAGCGCGTCCGCGCCGGAACCTGCGGCCGCCGCTGCGCCTGAGGCCTCTCCTGCGGCCGCCCCGGAATCCGCTCAAGACCAGAAGCCTCCCGCTGCCGTGCCTCCTGCTCCTGTGGCCGCTCCCGCACCGCACTCTGCAGCCCGCCCCATTCCCCAGCCCGCATCCGGCCCGGTGTTGGACCAGGCGGGAACCGGCGCGGTGGTTGAGCGCGTGATGC
>JBATYG010000593.1:0-12794 GCA_049673945.1 Occallatibacter sp. | reverse complement strand
GTGGGCAGCACCACCTGCTCGCTCTCCGCCTTCTTCTGCAGAATGGCCACCTTCGTTTCGAGATCCGGTGGCTGAATGTCGGCAATCAAACCCCACTCAAAGCGCGAGCGCAGCCGGTCTTCGATCTCGGCCAGTTCCTTCGGCGGACGGTCCGAGGCGATCACGATCTGCCGCATGCTCTCATGCAGGGCGTTGAAGGTGTGGAAGAACTCTTCCTGGGTGCGCTCTTTCTGCGCAATGAACTGAATATCGTCGATCAGCAGCACGTCCACCGAGCGGAAGCGATCGCGGAAGCTCGTCATGCGGTCGTTGCGCAGAGACGTGATCATCTCGTTGGTGAACTTTTCGGCCGAAACGTAGCAGATGCTCGCCGAGGCCTGCCGCCGCTTCACCTCGTGGCCGATCGCGTGCATCAGGTGCGTCTTGCCCATACCCACCCCGCCGTAGAGGAAGAGCGGGTTATAGGCGCGCGACGGACGCTCGGCAACGGCCAGAGCCGCCGCGCGCGCAAACTGGTTGCCATTGCCGATCACGAAGTTGTCGAAGGTGTAGCGGGGATTGAGCTGCGCGGCTGTCGACCAGTCGAAGCGCGCCTGTTCCGGCTGCCGATGCGGCGAAGTCTGTGGCGCAGTGGGCGCATGCGCGGGCACCGGGCCGAAGCCGCCGTCCTTCCGCTGCGGAGGAATCGAAGGATCGTCGCTCGCGGTCACAAAAACCACATCGTCAAACGCCAGCGACTGCAGGTCGATCGCTTCCTGGATCAGGTCGCCGTACTTGTCGCCAATATGCTGAAACTCCGGCGAAGGAACGCGGACATAAAGCGTGCGGCCAGCCGCATGGCTGTAGCGCGTCGGCTTCAGCCAGGTCTCATAGGACTGGCGGATGACCTTCTTCTCTAAGGCTGCGAGGATCTGAAGCCAGGGATTGAGAGCCGAAGCCGGCGAAATAGCGAATACCATCGAGCAAATCCTTGATTGCGTCACCTTGTTTAATTGCCGGTTTCGCTTCTCCGGTCCGATTCTGACAATGGGACTCTCAACCAGTGAAGCGTGGGCTCACCGTCGATTTACATCTTAAGTCCTGCCTTGGTTGCCGTTACAGCTCCTGAAGCATGAATCGGGACACGGTATGAAACTAATCCGTGGGACGCTGGGAAACTTTCGTGAACGGGTCCGATACTAGCACATTTGACCACCGATGCAATCCCCCATTCACATTAGTTTGCCGAATCATTTGCCGGTTGCACCATCGATGGTGAAAGCCCGGAAAAAACTTCTTGCAGACGTGTTCTACCGCACGTTTCTGCGCTGGGAAACCACTCCTCGTGCGCTGTTTCGCCTTTTCGAAAGTGCCCGAGCTTCCGGCCAAAAACCGCGCTCGGCTGGATTCCTGGCGCAACCTGAGGTAAACTTGAATCTTGCCGTTAAGGCACGAATTCTTAATTGGAAACAGGAGCGCATTTCCATGCCCAAGCGCACATTTCAACCCAACCGCCGCCGCCGTGTTAAGACTCACGGTTTTCGCGCGCGCATGAAGACCAAGAGCGGCGCCGCCGTCCTCAGCCGCCGCCGCGCGGCAGGCCGCAAGCGCGTTGCCGTCAGCGCGGGATTCCGCGACTAATCACTCCCGCCGATCAGGCCGGAGTGCGTTGAGCGCCGCTGCCCTTGCGGGATAGGCCTCCTCCGGCACTACCATGAGCACTTCTCCGAAGTCCGGTTTGAAACAGGAGACGTCTGCTTTTTCTCCGCGGCGTCAATCCCTCGCCGGTTTGCGTCTTCGCAAGCACGCGGACTATCAGAATGCTTACGCCAACGCGCGCAAGCGCCAGTCGGCTTCGATGAGCTGGTTTCTTGCCCTCCAGGCTCTGCCGGCCTCCACGCCTCGCGTCGGGCTCACGGCCGGCAAGGTCGTCGGCAGGGCGCATGAGCGCAACCGCATCAAGCGCCGCATGCGCGAGGTTCTGCGCCGCCACGTCGATTTGCTGCCGCAGGGCTGTGATCTGGTGCTGCACCCTCGCCGCACCGTTCTCACTCTCGAATTTGCGAAACTCGACGCCGAGGTTGTGCGTATCCTTCAACAGGCAGCGGAGGAGGCCAGTCGCCTCGCGCCGCACGCCTCTCAGAAGGCCGCGATATGACCCGCATTCTGCTCTCGATGCTCGCCGTTTATCGCCGGTGGATATCACCCGCTCTGCATTCCGTCAGCCCGGGCGGCTGCCGTTTTGTGCCCACATGCTCTGAGTATGCGGCCGTTGCCATCGCCACCCACGGCCCTTTGCGCGGCGTGGCGCTCGCCACCTGGCGCCTCCTGCGCTGCCAGCCCTTTTCGCGCGGAGGTCTTGATCCAGTGCCTCCCGCGACTGCGGCAAGACCTTTTCCCCACGAACCATTACCATAGAGGAAGCGGCGCACCTTGTTCGCGCCTCTTCAACACGAGATAGGATTGCCCTTTGCCCGAAATAAAGAACCCAAATCTAGAATCGCAGAGGCCCGGCGGCGGTGGCGGCGGCGGCGGTGACTTCCGCAGCCTGATCACGTTCATGGTTCTCGCTGTGACTCTGCTGCTGGCCTTTCAATACTTCAAGCCCAAGCAGGAAGCCCCGGCCCCTTCGGCGCAGAATCAGCAGTCTACGCAGTCCGCGCCGGCAAGCTCCGCTCTTTCGGGCGCTGCTGATACAACTGCCACGGCCCAGGTCGCTGCAACCACCAAAGCTGCTGCAGCCACGCCTGCGGTTACGGCGGCTTCTGAGAGTGAAACGATCGTTGAGAACGAGCTTTTTCGCATCGTCTTCACCAATCGCGGAGCGCAGGTCAAGCACTGGGTCTTGAAGAAGTTTAAGGACACGTCAGGCAAGCCCCTCGACCTGGTGCAGCCGCAGCTCGCGGAAAAGTTTGGCCTGCCCCTGTCGTTCTTTACCTATGAGCCCGCGCTCACCGCGCAGCTCAACCAGGTTCTCTATCAGCCGTCCACTACGGGAACTCTGCTTGCGCCCGGCACGCTTACCTTCCGTTATGCGCAGAATGGCCTCGACGTCGTAAAGACTTTCAACTTCGATTCAAGCTACGTCATCAGCATTGAGACCTCGGTTCGCCGCAACGGTTCGCCCGTGCGCGCACTGGTGCGGTGGCCGGCCGGCCTGGGCGATATGGAAGAATTCCTGCCGTCCTCGGCGACGCGCGCCACCGTCCTTACGCAGTCGCAGATCGTCACTTCGATTGCCGACAAGCAGAACAGCACCGCGGCTGCGAAAGTCAGCGGGAATGCGACCTCAGAGCAGCCTTACGATTTCGCGGCGCTTACCGACCTGTACTTCGCGGCGGCGTTCCTGCCCGACGCACCCGCGCAGACGACCCTGGTCACTTTTCACAACTCCTTCGACGTTGCCAGTGACCTCGGCAATCCCAACAGCGCAAAGAAGCCTGACTCCGTCGCTGGTCTTGCCGTGGGCGATACCAGCGGCGCCACGCGTCTTCGTCTCTTTGTTGGTCCCAAGCAGACTGACATTCTCAAGACCATCCACGTCGCCGGGGAAGATGGCAAATTCGACGGCCCCACTCTCGAGCCGCTCATTCAATACGGCATGTGGACCATCCTTGCCAAGCCGCTCTACGTTGCCTTGCGCTGGCTGCACAATCTGCTGCCGCCGGGCCCTTACAACTGGGGCTGGGCCATCATCATCGTCACCCTTGTCTTCAATGTGGTGTTACTCCCTACGCGCATCATGATGATGAAGTCGTCGCTCAAGATGATGCGCATTCAGCCCAAGGTCGAGGCCATCAAGAAGCGCTACGCCAATCTCAAAGCCACCGATCCCAAGCGCAGCGAGATGAATACCGAGATGATGGCGCTCTACAAGACCGAAGGCGTCAACATGTACGGCGGCTGCCTGCCGATGTTGCTGCAGACGCCCCTCTTCTTTGCCTACTACCGCGTGCTGCTTTACGCCGTCGAGCTGCGTCAAGCTCACTGGTTCTGGCTCACCGATCTCTCGGCGCCTGACCCGAAGTACATCCTGCCGGGCCTAATTATTGTCACCATGTTCTTCGTGCAATACATTACTCCGTCACCGGGCATGGACCCCACCCAGCGCCGCATGATGGCGTTTGTCATGCCGATCTTCATGGGTTTCATCCTGTTGCACTACGCCTCCGGTCTCGCCCTCTACTGGATTACGGGCAACTTCATCAACCTGGCGATTCAGGTCGGCATTAACCAGTCTGGCATGGGTAAGGAGATGCACGAAATCGCAGCCCGGCGCGCCGCGAAGAAGAAGAGTGGCGCATCGGCCTCGAATCCGCGCGTGATCCAGGGACGCCGCTAAACGCCTTTCGCTTTAACCGGTCGCCCATGTGCGCGCACGTGGGCGGTCTCGTTTTTTGAGCTCTACCGCAGCGCCGCAGCCAGGGCTTCTTCCAGCGTAGGGTGCTGAAACCTGAACCCCGCCTGCGCCAGCTTCGTCGGCATCACCCGCGCGCTCGCCAGGAGCGCTTCGTCTGCCATCTGTCCAAAGGCCGCTCGCAGCACGAAGGCCGGCATGGGAATGACTGCCGGCCGATGCAGCAGGCGCGCCAGCGTCCTGGTGAACTCGGCATTCCTCACCGGGTTCGGCGACGTCACATTCACCGGTCCCGCGAGCTGCGGCGTCTCAAGCGCAAACAGGATCGCCGCAATCGCATCCTCAACGCCAACCCAGCTCATCCACTGGTGCCCGCTGCCGAGCGGGCCGCCCAGGCCGGCGCGGAAGACTGGCAGCAGCTTCGCAAGCGCGCCCGGACCGCGGTTCAGCAGTACGCTAAAGCGCGTATGCACCACGCGGATTCCCCTCTCCGCAGCTGGATGCGCGGCTTCTTCCCAAAGCTGGCATAGCTCCGGCAAAAATCCTTTGCCGGGCGGCGAGAACTCGTCCAGCACTTCTCCGCCGCGGTTTCCGTAGAACCCTACGGCCGAGGCCACGACCAGCACCTCTGGCCGATGTTCAAGCCGGGCCAGCGTCGTCGCCAGCGCGTGTGTCGAGTCCACGCGGCTCGCCGCCAGTTCGTGCTTGTAGGTTGAGGTCCAACGGGCGCCGGCGATATTCGCTCCCGAAAGATGAATCGCAGCCCGCGCGCCTTCCAGCGCCTCGGTACTTGCAAAAGGCGTCGTCGCCTCGGGGTTCCACGTGACCTCGTCTGCCTGCTGCGGCGCCCCGCGCAACAGCCTGCGCATAGGCGTGCCGCGGGCCGCCAGGGCATGCCGCAAGGCTGAGCCCACGACGCCAGATGCGCCGCTCAAAATCACCGTCGTTCCCGGCGCTTGGCTCATTTCGTCAGCTCCTGCTTCTCAGCTTAGTCAAAGATGCGCCACTTGCCCGGCTGGCTCGGGCGGCGCGCGTTTACCATGTCCCGGCAGTTTAGTAATATAGGAATAGGTTTTGATCCGGGCAAATGAGCCGGCATGCACCGCAGGGAGGGTGTCTGATGACAGAGCTGGCGACAGTTCGCAGCGAAGAGACACACAAATCTCAGGTGGACACCGAAACCACCGAACGATTCATTGCGGAGAAGCATATCGGCGAGCGCATCAAGCGCCTTCGCCTCAAGAAGTCCATGGGCCTCGTCGAACTGGGCAGGCACACGGGTCTCTCCGCCAGTTTTCTGTCGCAGCTTGAGACCGGCCGTGTTGTGCCCACGCTGCGCAACCTTGCCCGCATCGCCATGGTCTTCTCCAAAGACCTCTCTTATTTCTTTGAAAGCGAGCCGCAATCGACGTTTCGTGTGCACCGCAAAAAAGAGCGCGTGCGCCTTCCCCAGACCGGTGTCGATGACCCTTCTTATTTCTTTGAGAGCCTCGGTTACATGGTTCCCGACCGCCACATGGATCCATACTTCGCCGAGTTTGTCCCCCTTGAACAGAACGTCGAGCCGCGCGCTCACGTGCATCCCGGCTATGAATTCCTCTACGTTCTCGACGGCGAGCTTTTCCTGCGCCATGGTGACCACAACGCCACGCTCGAGCCGGGGGACGCGGTCTACTTCGACGCCAGCACGCCCCACGCCTATATCTGCGTCGGCGGCAAGCCGGCCGATGCGCTCATCGTTACCATGCACCACCCCCCCATCGCACAAGCGGCCGGTGTTGCACGCCAGCCCACCGTCCGCGGGTTGCCTGGCAATCCTGCGCCGGCACCTGCCGCATCCTCCTCCCGCCGCTGATTCTTCCCTTACTCCCGAAAAAACTCCGCTACCTCCAGCCAGTTGTTCACACGCGTGAAACTCCCCGACTGGTTAAGGTTGTGGGGCGCTGTGAAGAGCAGACCCTCCCCGCAGAATCTCTCAAGGTTGCGCGGCAGATCGTCGACCAGGTAGTCGGCGCGCAGAATGCTCTTATCCCCGCAAAAGACGTAGTGCGTCGGCGGAATGAAGCAAAAGTGCCGCTGCAGCCACCTGTACTTCGGTCCAAGCGAGTTCGGCACCACCATTGCCTGGGTGGCCACAAAGACTTCGTAGCGCGACGAAAGATCCTTCAGCACCGCTTGGGCGTGCGGCATCAGCTCAAGGTCCTGAAAGAAGTTGTCCGCATCCAGAAAGGCGCGAAGCTCCGTCAGCCGGTCTGCCGGCGCCATCTCCCAGATGCCTTTTCCCGCCAGGTCGTCCACGGTCAGCGCTTCGTCAAAGGTCTCGTTGTAGCGGCGCAGGTGCTCGGCCAGCGTGTCCGCCATTACCTCATCCATGTCCACGCAGATACGCTTCACTTCTCCGGCTCCTGTGCAAGGGTCTTACTCATAATTTAGAGCAAGGACGCGAGGCGACTGGTGGCATAGAATCGTTTCTGCAACTTCGGCCTTCAGCTCAGTTCCCTGCAAACATCAGAAAGGTGAGGTTTCCCGATGCGCAATCCGCGGATTTCTGTGTTGATGTTGGTGCTTGTGGTGGCGCCCCTGACTTCCTTCCTCGCTCGCGCCCAGGACAAACTGCCCGCTACTCCGGTTCACGAGGTCACTGACGAATACTTCGGCGTCAAGGTCACCGACCCCTATCGCTGGCTTGAGAACACCACTGATCCCACGGTCATCGCGTGGATGAAGGCGCAGAATGCCTACACGCGCGCCGTGCTCGACCGCATTCCCGGCCGTGACAAGCTGCTCGACGAGATCAAGTCTCTCGACAACGCAAACAGCTCCGTTACGTCGCTCCAGGTCTGGGGCGGCCACTATTTCTACTTCAAAACCGCTCCCGGTTCTGACAACCGCAAGCTCTACGTGCGCGACAGCGTCCACGCCCCCGAGAGGGTGCTCGTTGACCCTGAGAAGCTAACCACACCCGAGGGCAAGCATTACTCCATCGACTACTTCGCGCCCTCACTCGATGGGAGGTATGTTGCTTACGGCATTTCGCCCGGGGGCTCTGAAGAGAGCGTTCTGCACGTGGTCGAGACCGCGAGCGCAAAGGTTCTGCCCGACACCATCGACCGCGCGCAATTTGGGCAGCCCGCCTGGGTCAGCGGCGACTCATTTTTCTATACGCGCACGCAGAAGCTGCCTGCCGGGGCGCCGCCCACCGAGAAGTACCAGAAGCTGCGCTCCTATCATCACGTGCTCGGTAATGATCCCGATCGCGAGCCGGCGGTCTTCGGTTATGGGGTTTCCGCCAGCGTTCCGGTCACTGAAGACGACTTCTCGTTGATCGCTTACTCACCCGGCGCGCCACGCCACTATCTCGGCCTCGTCATTCATGGCGTGAAGCGCGAGATTGATATCTACACCGCGAATGCCAAGGACGAGATCACTCCATCGACGCAGTGGAAGAAGGTCGTCACCGAGGCAGACTCCGTCGTCGGCTTCGACACGCACGGCGACAACATCTACCTGCTCTCGCACAAGGATGCCTCGCGCTTCAAGGTTCTGCGCACCAGCCTCGACAAGCCTGATGTCGCAACCGCCGCTGTCGTTGTGCCGCCCAGCGAGCGCGTTATCGTCGGTGTGACTGCGGCGAGCGATGCTCTCTACGTGCAGGATCTTGATGGCGGGCTGGGTCGTCTGCGTCTCGTCTCTTACACAACCGGCACCGTCCTCCCGGTCAAGCTGCCCTTCGAAGGCGCAATCCAGACGCTCTTCACCAACCCTACGGAGCGCGGAGCCTGGCTCGAGCTGACCTCGTGGACAAAGTCACCCCTCTGGTACTCGTTCAACCCGGAAACATCCGCACTCACAGACACTGGCCTCATGCCACCCTCACCAGTCGACTTCTCGCAGATCGAGTCCGTCGAGGTGAAAGCGCCGAGCGCCGATGGCACCATGGTGCCGCTTTCCATCATCTATCGGCGGGGCAGCCGGCTCGACGGTTCGCATCCCACCTGGCTCGAGGGCTACGGAGCCTACGGCATCACCCTCGATCCCACCTTCCGCCCGACGCTCAAGGCGCTCTTTGATCGCGGCGGCGTCTTCGCAGTGGCGCACGTGCGCGGTGGCGGCGAATACGGTGAGGACTGGCACGTCGGCGGCCAGAAGCTCACCAAGCAGCACACCATCGATGACATGATCGCCGGCGCCAGATACCTCATCGAGCACAAGTACACCTCGTCCGTGCATTTAGCCGGAGAAGGAACCAGCGCCGGCGGCATCACTATCGGCGGCGCCATCACGCAGCGGCCCGACCTCTTCGGCGCTGCGCTCATCCGAGTCGGCGACTCTGATTCTCTGCGCTCAGAGCTGATGGCAAGCGGCCCGGCCAATATCCCCGAATTCGGCACCGTCAAGGACGAGAATGGCTTCAAGGCGCTCTATGCCATGGACGCCTATCAGCACGTGAAGCCCGGCACGAAGTACCCGGCCGTACTGCTCACCACCGGCGCCAACGATCCCCGCGTGGCGCCCTGGCAGGCCGCGAAAATGACGGCTCGCCTGCAGGCGTCAACCACCAGCGGCAAGCCAGTCCTGCTGCGCGTCGACTACGATGCAGGCCACGGCATGGGATCGACGAAATCGCAGCGCGACGTCGAACTGGCCGACGAGCTTTCCTTCCTCTTCTGGCAGTTGGGAGTGCAGGGCTTTCAGCCGCCGGCAGGCAAGTGAAGCCGGAGGGCAGGTCGATACACCTAGAGATTCTGCCCTGATCGCCGCACCGCTCGGCCGGCGCCCGGAATCGGCTCCGGCTGCGGCGTCTTAGGAGCGGGCTCGATCGCCGGGTCCCAGTAGATCATCCGGCCGCAGCTGTCGCAGGTCAGCAGCTCGCCCTCGCGCAGTTGGTTCCACATCTGCGGACGCAGCCCCATGCTGCAACCGGTGCACTGCTGATGTTCAGCGCGCGCGAGCCCCGTGACGCGATTGGCGGCGATGCGGTCGAAGCGCGCCAGCAGCTCCTCATCGATCTCTTTGCGCACCAGCTCGCGGTCGGCCTGCAGCTCGCTCTGCTCAGCGGCAATTTCCTGCTGACGCAGCTGCACGCGGGCGCGCGTCGCGTCGAGCGTGGCGGCAAGATCCTCCACCTGCGCCCGCGCAGTGGCAAGCGCAGCCTCTTGCGCTTCGCTTCGCTCCAGGCTCGTTAGCTCGTCGTTCTCCAGCCGGTCGGCCTCGCCCTCGGCAAAGCGCACTTCGTGCTCAATCGCCTGTGCCTGCGTCGCCGTGGTCACCGTGTTCTGCTGATCGCGATAGCGGGCCGCCTTTTGCCGATGCCCCGTAATGTCGCGCTCCAGACGGTTGCGCAGGGTTTCCTCACGTGCCAGCGCATCTGAGGCTGCTGCCGCCCGTTGCTGGGCTGCTTGCAGCGCACTCTCCGCGTGCGTCACTTCCGCGGGCAGCGCCCGCGCCGTCTGCGCCAGCCGGGAGCGCTCGAGGTCGATCTTCTGCAGCTTTGCGAGATTGGCTATTTGCGCCTGCATCCGTGCTTTGCAGTCTAAGCCATCGAGGGTCTGTTAAGAAAATCCGGGCCCGTCGGCAATCGGCTCGCATCCAAGCTGTTCAGAGGGCACATTGGATCAGGAAAGAACATTCTGGCGCAGGCATCGCTGGCTCCTGTGGACGGGAGGCAT
Source organism: Occallatibacter sp. (assembly GCA_049673945.1). Taxonomy (GTDB): domain Bacteria; phylum Acidobacteriota; class Terriglobia; order Terriglobales; family Acidobacteriaceae; genus Telmatobacter. The sequence continues at coordinate 2,789 of JBATYG010000593.1, read as the reverse complement.
TGCGTTCGCAGGACTTGCAGCCATCATAACCACTCTCGCCATCATGGCCCACCGCATCGAGCCATATGTCCGCGCCCGCATCATTGACGGCCTCTCGCAGCACTTCCACACGCATGTGGAACTCGACACTTTCCACCTCTCCATCGGCAATGGCTTTCGTGGCGAGTGGGGCGTCTGGGCCCAGGGCCGCGGTCTGCGCATCTGGCCGCCGCTGCCGGAGGGAGCGTCGCTCGCCGAACGTCCCGCGGGCGAGCCGCTCGTCAGCCTCGCGCAATTCGCCTTTCACGCGCCGCTGCGTTACGATCCAGGCGCGCCGATCGATATTAATGACGTCCGCCTCAAGGGCCTCGCTTTGCGTATGCCTCCCAAGTCGCGCCGCGTCGAGCTCAATAAGCCCGGCAATTCCTCGCCCTCGTCGATCAAGGTACATATCGCTCGAGTCGAGTGCGCCAACGCCGACCTGCTGATCGAAACCGACAAGCCCGGCAAGCTGCCCAGGGAATTCGCCATTCCGATCCTCACCTTGACCGATCTCAACCTCGATTCGCCCGTCCATTTCGACGCGACACTCACCAATCCCATTCCGGCCGGCGCCATTCACTCCGTCGGCACGTTCGGCCCCTGGCGCGTTGCCGATCCGGCGGAGTCGCCGATCCAGGGCGATTTCACCTTCAATAATGCCGATCTCGGCACCATCAAGGGCATCGCCGGCATTCTCAACTCCTCCGGCCGCTACACCGGAACGCTGCGCAACATCACCGTCGACGGCGTCACCGATACGCCAGACTTCCGCCTCACCACCTCTGACAAGACCTTGCCCCTCCGCACGAGCTATCACGCTTTGGTGGATGGCACCGATGGGGATACTTATCTCGAGCCTGTCGACGCCATGCTCGGCAGCTCCCACATCATCGCAAGGGGTCAGGTGGTGCGCGTTCTGGCCGCGGTCGGCGATGATGGCAAGCCGCACAGCATAGGCCACGACATTTCACTCTCCATCGAAATCGACAAGAGCCGCATCGAAGACTTTCTCCGCATTACCACGACCGGTCCCACTCCGATTCTCACCGGAAATCTGACGCTCAAGACCCAGTTGCATATTCCGCCCGGCGCCATTCCCGTTATTCAGAAAATCTCGCTCACTGACGGCACCTTTTCTCTTACGCAGTCGCAGTTCACCAGCGACAAGGTGCAGGGTCGCGTCCTCGAGCTGAGTCTGCGCGGGCAGGGCAAACCCGGCGACGTCAAGTCCACGCCGGCTGACAGCGTTCAGGCAGACATGCGTGGCAACTTCAAACTTGGCGATGGTTCGCTCACGCTCTCGCAGATGCAGTTCGTCGTGCCCGGCGCCGACATCCGCGTCCAGGGCACCTATGGGATCGACAGCGGAGCACTCGACTTCCAGGGCGCGGCCCGTCTCGACGCCACAGTGTCAAAGGTCGTCGGCGGCTGGAAGGGCTTCCTCCTTACACCAGTCGATCCCATCTTCAAAAAGAGCGGCGCCGGCACCTTTGTGCCCATCCATGTGCGCGGCACCCGTAAGAACCCGGACATCGGCATTGACTTCAACCGGATCAACAGCACCTCGCCCCAGCGCCCCGGCACATCGTAATCAACGGCATCGTTCCTGCTGGCAGGGAGTTCCTCTTTCGTAATATCTGCGATCCTCTGCTGCGCAAAACGCGCAAATGACCTGCGGCCACGATCCTGTACAATCCGCTGTAAACTCACACAACGCAACAGCGGAGGATCGCTATGGATATGCTCTTTCTGATTCCCCTTGGCCTCGGTGCGCTCGTTCTGCTCACTCTCATTCTGGGCAGCTTCTTCACCGTCAGCACGGCCGAGTGTGCCGTCATCACCCGCTTCGGCAAATTCCTCCGCGTCGCCGATCCGGGCCTCAACTGGAAGACTCCTTACTTCGATACTGTCGCCGGCATCGTAAGCCTGCGCGTCAACCAGATCACCCTCACCATGGAAACCAAGACCAAGGACAACGTCTTCGTCACCATTCCCATCTCGGTGCAGAACCGCGTGCGCCCCGAAAAGGTCTACGACGCCTTCTATCGCCTCTCTGACCCCATGGCGCAGATCAAGTCCTACGTCGAGCAGGTCATCCTCGGCCACGTTCCCGGCATGACCTTGGATGAAGTCTTCGCATCGCAGTCCAGCATCGCCGCCGCCGTCAAACAGGAGCTCGACTCCGACATGGCCACCTTCGGATACGAGATCGTCAATGTGCTCGTCACCGACATCGTGCCCGACGCCAAGGTCAAGTCCGCCATGAACGATATCAACGCCGCCCAGCGAGAGCAGGTGGCCGCCAGCGCGCGCGGCGAGGCCGACAAGATTCTCGTCGTTAAAAAAGCTGAGGCCGAAGCCGAAAGCAAGGCGCTGCAGGGGCAGGGAATCGCCAACCAGCGCCGCGCCATCGTCGAGGGCCTGCAGTCCTCGATCGAGCAGTTCCAGAAAGCCGTTGAAGGCGCCAGCGCCCGTGATGTCATGCAGCTCGTTCTCGTCACTCAGTACTTCGACACGCTCAAGTCCATCGGTGAAAGCGACAAAACCAATACACTCTTCCTGCCTCACTCCCCTGGAGCCGTCAAAGACGTCTCCGACCAGATCCTCCAGTCCATGCTCATCGCCCAAAGCGTCGGCACGGGTAGTTGAGCTGGGCTAGAGCTGGGGACAGTTGAGCTGGCTCAGGACTCTTCCGCGAAGCCGCAGAGGACTCCCCTCGCACAACGGGCAAGACTCGGGTCATTTGGGGTCTTCACATGGGGCGGGTG
>JBATYG010000592.1:0-3854 GCA_049673945.1 Occallatibacter sp. | reverse complement strand
GGTCCACGTCGCTGGGGTGAAGCAGCGATGGGTGGGAAAGCACAAGCCTCAACCCGTCTCCGCAAACTTGCTCACTCGCTGACCTGCTAACTCGCTGACTTGCTCACTCCGCTACCCATTCTGAGGGAACGCACCCGCAACAAAGGGCCTTTAGGCCCCGAGTGATTTCCCCACCATCCGAACCTCCGCCCACGTATACTGCCGACAGCTTCCGCACTTCAATTTCAGCTTCAGGATCGAGCCGTGATCAGATCGGGCACCATCTCTGGGCTTATTCCATTGCGCCGCACACGGCGCATCGTCCTGGGCGTTCTCCTCGCCCTTGTCTCCCTCGCAGCCGCGCGGGCAGAGGCTCCCGACAACTTCACCACCTCCGATCCCGGACCGGGCACCGTCTCCATCACCGGCCAATGGCGCTTCAGCACTGGCGACAATTCCGCATGGGCCAGCCCATCTTTCAACGATTCATCGTGGGAGCTGATTCGCGGCAACGACACCTGGGGTAGCCAGACGCATCCCGGCTACACTGGCTACGCCTGGTATCGCCGCTCCGTTGACATCACCAACGCCGCCGGGCCCATCGCCATCGAGATGCCGCCGGTCGATGATGTCTACGAGATCTACTTCAACGGCCAGAAGATCGGCGCCTACGGCAAAATGCCGCCTCACGCTTGGTGGTGGGCGCCTGGGCACCCCGAAGTCTTCACTCTTCCGGCCACGCGCGGTGTGCTCGCCATCCGCGTGTGGAAATGCATCCTCTCTTCGGTCGATCCTTCCACACTCGGCGGCCTCAACTCCGAGCCGGTGCTCGGCCGTCCCCAACTGCTCGCCGGCCTCGTTGAAGCTGGCCCGTTCAAAATCGAGCACAACTCTCTCCCCCGTCTCCTCACCTCCTCCGTGCTCCTCGTCAGCGGACTCATTGCCCTGATCCTTTTCTTCCGCCAGCGCTCGGAGTGGCTGCTGCTGTGGCTGGCCATCTTTCTCCTCGCCGACAGTCTCAACGGCTTCATCAATATCCTTCTGCCTTTGCGTTATGGCCTCACCTTCAGTGCGCAGCAGCTAATAATCCAGGTCCAGAACTCAATGCAGGACATCTCGCTCTGGCTGATGCTCCTCAATCTCTTCGGCCTCATCGCTCTTCCCCGCTGGCGGCGCTGGACGATCATTCTTGCTTCGCTCTACCTGGCCGCCCAGCTTGTCGATGTCGTCACCATTCTCTATTGGGATAACGGAGGGCTATTCCTCCAGTGGCTGGATGCCGTCAGCACGGTCATCTACAGCCTTACGCCGCTTTACCTCTTCGCAATCAACCGTGCTGGCCTCATCCGCGGCGCCGGGCGTTCGCTCTGGCCGCTTGCTTTCGCGGTCTCGGTCTTTGGCGTCTTCACCGTCGTCACGGCATTGGCCGGCCAGGGCACCCGCTTTACCCACTGGACGCTCGCCACCACTCTCACCGCAATCCACTTCACTTTTGCCGGCTACCAGTTCGGCCTGCGTTTCATTCTCGACATCCTTCTCTTCGTCGCACTGCTCTTCACCGTCGCGCATCACCACTTCCTCGATCGTCGCCGCCGGGCACAGGTTGAAATGGAGCTGAAATCCGCGGGCGAGGTGCAGCAGGTCCTCATGCCCGACGCTTCCCCGATCATCCCCGGCTTCACCATCGGCAACAGCTACCGCCCGGCCTCCGAAGTCGGCGGCGACTTCTTCCAGGTCATCGCTCTTCCCGACAACGCGGCCCTCGTCATCATTGGCGACGTCAGCGGCAAAGGACTCACCGCGGCCATGTCCGTCTCGCTCATCGTCGGCGCCCTTCGCACCCTGGCCGAATTCACCACCAGCCCCGCCGAGGTGCTGCGTCATCTCAATCGCCGCCTCTATGGCCGTCTCCATGATGGCTTCGCCACCTGCCTCGTCCTCCACCTCGCTGCCGATGGCACAGCCACCCTCGCCAATGCCGGCCACCTGCCCCCCGTCTCCAGCCGGCGTGACCTCAGCGTTGAAGGCTCGCTCCCTCTCGGCATCGTCGAGAGTCCTGACTATGCCGACGTGAGCCTTAAGCTGCGCGACGACGAAACGCTCACCCTCTACACCGACGGCGTCATCGAGGCGCGCAACGCACAGGGCGATCTCTTCGGCTTCGACCGCGTGCAGCAGATGCTGCGCTCCGGCGCGAGCCTCGACCTCGTCGTCTCAGAGGCCTGCGCCTTCGGCCAGCAGGACGACATCACCGTCCTCTCTATCCGCCGCGATGCACACCAATCCATGACCTCGCTACACCCCGCCGCACAAACCGCCGCGGCCACCGCCTAGCTCCAGTCGCCACAAATGTATTTGGATTGCGACGGCCGCCTGCTCGCCTAAGTCTCTGACCACTGCCGAACCGGACTCGCCCCGCCCTGTCCGCTTTCGAACACCTGCTGCCGCCCACGAACACAGCCCACGCCGCTTCCCACCTGCCGCTGCTTCGGAATCAATTACTTCGCAGCACGACGGATGGTTCGCAAATTGCCTTAAAATTGCCGGGTTACGTCAACTCCCGGAGAACAGCCATGAGCGTGCTGATTCAGGATTTGCACTTCGCCGTTCGTCAGATGGCCAGAAGGCCGGGGTTCACAGTCGTTGTCGTGCTCACAATGGCGTTGGGCATTGGAGCCAATGCCGCCATCTTCAGTGTGCTCGATGCCGTGCTGCTCAAGCCCCTCCCCTACCGTCAGCCCGAGGGCCTCGTCAAGCTGTGGACGCGCTTCACCGGCATTGGTCTGCCCAACGATCAGAATTGGGTCTCGCCTCCCGAGTTCCGCGATATCCAGCAGCTCAATCGCAGCTTCAGCGACATCGCGGCCATGGCCTCCGGCTCGGTCAATCTCGGCGTCAAGGGCAGCCCTGAGCGCGCCATCGGCGCATCGGTTTCCCCGTCTCTCTTTTCCATCCTCGGCGTTCAGCCGCTCATCGGTAGAACATTTCTTCCAGAAGAAGCCCAGCCCGGCCGCGACCGCGAGGTGGTTCTCGGCTTCGGCCTGTGGCAGCGCCTCTTCGCCGGTAATCGCGACGTGCTCGGCCGCACCATCGATATCGACGGAGCTCCCATGTCGATCGTCGGTGTCATGCCCGCCGGGTTCGACTATCCCCAGGATTCCGAGATCTGGGCGCCGCTCGCCTTCGGTCCTGCTGACCTCAGCGAAAACAGCCGCGGCAGCCACGGCCTTGAGGTCCTGGCGCGCATCCGTCCCGGTCTCTCCCTCGCTCAGGTGCACGCCGACCTGGATCGCGTAGGCAATACCATCATCGATCAGCATCGCGCCTACCCTTATGACAAATACGGCTTCGCCGTTCTCTCCCATTCCCTGCTCGATGAGACTGTTTCCGACATCCGGCCCACCCTCATCATCCTCATGACCGCTGTCGGCCTCGTGCTCCTCATCGCCTGCGCCAATATCGCCAACATGCTGCTGGCCCGCTCCAGCGAGCGCCAGCAAGAGATGGAAACACGCCTCGCCCTTGGAGCTTCCGGTTCCCGCCTTGCCCGTCAACTCCTCACCGAAAGCATCCTTCTCGCTCTCATCGGCGGCGCCGCCGGCCTCGCCATCACCCCGTCGATTCTCAAGGGACTCAATACCATTGCCAGCCACTCCCTGCCGCGCGCAATCCAGACCTCGATCGATGGCAGAACTCTCATCCTCGCAACCCTGATCGCCGCCGCTACAGGAATCCTCTTCGGCATCGGTCCCGCCATCCAGGCAGGCCGCAGCAGAAGCTTCGACAGGCTCAAGGGCAATCGCAGTACAGAAGGCCGCCAGCCGAAGCGCTTGCGAAACATCTTCGTCATCGGTGAAACCGCGCTTTCGCTGCTT
>JBATYG010000591.1:0-3927 GCA_049673945.1 Occallatibacter sp. | reverse complement strand
GTGCCGGCGCTGCCGGAGGATCTGGGACGCTTTCATGCGCAGTATCGGCAGGCGGCGCCGTGCAAAGGGCTGCGCAATGACTGGACTTCGAATGGCGACCCCGGCGCGAACGATGTGAAGAATCTCGACGGAAAGGAGAACTACGTCTTTCTTGAGGCGACCGGCAAGGGACACTTTGTGGGCGTGACGCAGGCGGTGCTGCAGAACCAGGAGGGGTGGTTCGGCGAAGGCGACGACATGATCTTTATCGACGGCGATACGCTGCCGACGATTAATGGAACGGGGACGGAAGACTACTACAATGGCGCGTGGGATTTTGGCGGGCAGGCGTTTGCGAACCTGCACCAGGGCGCGCCGTACATCGTGGACCCAGAGCGGATCGGCGGGCGGTATTGCCTCTACCGATGGCATACGGAAGGGCCGCTGGCGTTTGAGAAGTCGATCAGGGTGACGATTGAGCATGGGCACGCGAATTCGCGGTCAGACAATTTTTATTCGACTGCGTACTGGTATCAGACGGAACCGCATGCGGAGTTCCCTGCCCTGCCGAAACCCGATGCGCGGGCGCCAAAGGTGTTTCGCGTGGGTGGACCGGGGGCGGCGGAGGAGGGTAGTTCGTAGTTCCGAGTTCACAGTTCGGGCTAAGAAGGCGCTGTTTACTAAGACCCGCCGCAAACGACGCGAAAGCCGTAGTCAGCGTATTTGAAATCCGGCGGGATGCTGGAACGGGCGGAGCATCGCGAAATCCTGATCTGGTGGCGCCAGGAGCCTCCGCGCGACGCTTTTCTCGGGCCCTCTTCGGGTCCCTGCGGATTGCGATCCGGTGAAACCGCATAGTAGTCGGCCGCGAACCAATCGCTGCACCACTCATGTACGTTCTCACACATTTCAAATAAGCCGTAGGCATTCGGTTGCGATTGCCCAACCGGCTCAGGTCCGGTCCTCCAGCGACTGTGGTAGGAGGGACGGGAATCCGGCGGATCATTTCCCCAGGGGAACAACATTCCTTCCGCACCGCCTCGCGCGGCGCGCTCCCATTCGGCTTCAGTGGGGAGTCGATAATGTGAGCCGGTCATCGCGGAAAGCCACGCGCAATATGCCATCGCGTCAAACCAGGAAACCGCCACCACGGGCTGCTCAGGATGAGAGAAGTTGGGATCGCCCCAGTGTGGGGGCAGCACTCTTCCGGTTGCGTTCAGGAACCGCGCGTATTCCGCAACCGTGACCTGGGTTGCCGCCATGGAGAAGGAGTCCACCCAGACGCGGTGAACAGGGGCTTCCACGGATTGACCGAGGTCGGAACCCATGGAGAACCAGCCAGCGGCGATCTGAACTCGCAGGGGCTCAGTGATTGGAGCGCGAAGTGCGGCTGGAGTCATAGTTCTTAGTTCATAGTTCATAGTTCGTGGTGATTGAAGCTGCCGACAGATTTCGGGTCGGGATTTAGAGCTTGTCGCGGAGGAAGGCTATGACGTGATCGGCGTGGACGACGCCGACCATGTGGTTGTGAGCGTCGACGACGGGCAGTGCGTGGAGGTTGTACTTGTCGAAGAGCTCGGCAAGCTCGTTCTGATGGAGGTCTGCCGGGCAGGAGAGGATGCGCGGCTCGGTGAGAACGGAGAGGCGCGCGCCGGGCTGGGCCATGACGAGGCGGGCGAGCGAGATGACGCCGCGGAGCACTTTCTTCTCGTCGAGGAGGTAAATCTCAGTAACGCTTTCGGGATCGCCGTCGAAGGTGCGCAGGGCGTGGACGGCGTCGGCGACGGAGGCGTCGACGCCAAGGGCGACGAAGCTGCTGGTCATGGAGCCGGCGGCGGATTTCTCGTCGAACTCGAGCAGCTCTGCGACCTCTTCGCGCTCTTCGGGCTCCATCTCTTCAAGGATGGCGTCGGATTGCTCTTCGGGGAGCTCGGCGAGGAGGTCGGCAGCGGCGCCGGGATCCATTTCCTCAACGATGTCGGCGATGCGCTCGTCGTCGAGTTTCTCGAGAAGAGACTTCTGCAGCCTGGGATCGACCTCTTCGAGGGTTTCGGCGGCGACCTCTTCATCGAGTGAGGTGAAGACGGCGTCGCGCTCGGCGGGGGCGAGGTCTTCGAGTATCTCGGCGAGGTCGGAGGGGTGCATCTCGGCGAGGCGCTCGTGCTCGATGCGCAGCTTGACGCGGCGTGCGGGATCGACTTCGATGACGTCGACAAAATGCCAGGGAATGCCGCGATCGCGGAATCGGCGGGAGACGGCCTCGAGAGATTCGCGGGGAAGAAGGCCTTTGAAGACGCGTCGGAAGGCGCCGCGGAGCCCTACCTCGACCTCTGCGACGCGGAGCAGGTGCGCGGAACCGTGACCCATCCACTCGAGATCGACGTCGTTGACGCGGACGACCTTGCGGCCATGAATGTCGATGATCTGGCGGTCGAGCAAGTCCTGCTGCAGGAAGAGGAAGTTGCCCTCATCCTTGAGCGGAGTGAGGGAGTCGGTGGAGCGGAGCTCGAGAGCGCCGGCAGGGGTTTCCATGACGTCCTGCGCGGAGACGAGCATGAGCCCGGCGCGGGTTTTGAGGACGAGGCCAGCGACTTTGCCGCCGTCGGGGCCGGTGATGACGGCGACGTCTTTGAGGCGGCCGCGGAGCTGCCCCTGCGCGTCGGTGATGGGCGTGCCGAGAAGCGCAGTGAGGCTTACGCGGGCTGTGGTGCGCGGCTGCATGGGTTGAGTGTAGCGTTTATCGGCGTGCCGAGGCCCGGTCCGCATCCGGGATGTTACCGGTGGGTATGCGGTAAGTCACACGCGATTGTGAGCTTCGGCAAGATAAAGTTCAAGAGGGCGTCTTGACACTTTAGGCTTCAACCGTGAAACTGCGAGCTAAGGTTTCCTCGACGGCGGTAGCAAACAGGGTTGTGTTTCTGACAGGGGTGGGAGCGGCCTTTGGATAAAGCGCAGGGAGGTCGGTTGAGGTTTTCACTGAACTCAACCATGGAAAGTGTGAGTGAGGTGGAAGCCGCTGCGGAGAAGTACGCCAAGGAGGCCGGCCTCGACGAGGACGAGCAGTTCCGGATAACGATGGCGGTGCGGGAGGCCGCTGTGAACGCGGTGCTGCACGGGAACGAATACGACCCGGCCAAGATGATTACGGCCAGCTTTGAAAACACGGGCGCGAAACTGGTGATCACGATTGCCGATGAGGGCAAGGGCGTAGATCCGGATTCCCTGCCCGACCCGCTGGCCCCGGAAAACCTGATGCGCGGGACCGGCCGCGGCATCTTCCTCATCCGGTCGTTCATGGATGAGGTACACTTTCGACAACTGCATCCTGGCACCGAACTGACGCTGGTGAAACACCTGACGCCTGCCGGTGAAAAACCCTAACGACCTTTACGCAAGGAAAGTTCACAGCGGAGAAGCCCGGCGATGCTGCTGCCCGTCGCGGAAGTGCTCTAGCAAGCATTCCCCAGATTCATTCCTGCGAAAGTGCTATAACCATTCAGTACAGAAAAAAGGAGGACTTTCCGTGGCGTTGACAATTGCTTCCCGTGAAGTGGACGGCGTGACCGTTCTGGATCTGAGCGGGCGGATCACTCTGGGCGAGGGCAGTGTGCAGTTGCGCGAGGCGATTCGCGATTTGATCAGCAAGGGGCAGAGAAATATTCTGCTGAACCTGGGAGATGTGAACTATATCGACAGCTCGGGACTGGGCGAGCTGGTGAGCGCGTTCACGACGTCGAAAAACCAGGGCGCGAATCTTAAGCTGCTCGGCCTCACCAAGAAGGTGAAGGACGTGTTGCAACTGACGAAGCTCTACACGGTGTTCGATATCTACGACGACGAAGCGAGCGCAATCGCATCGTTCAAGTAGACTGCTGCGGCTACGGCCTCCAGGCGTCACGAGAGGGCCATCCCGAATGGGGTGGCCTTTTTGCGTGGTCAGGGATCAGG
>JBATYG010000590.1:0-5757 GCA_049673945.1 Occallatibacter sp. | reverse complement strand
CTGGTGAGTCGCGAGCCCCAATTTGTCCACCTTTGCGCCATTGCCCGTATGGGCCATACCCCATAACTTCAGAGCTAGACGCGGTCACGAGCTTGCCCTGCTTTCAAGCCATTTGACAGGGGGAGCTACTCCGCCATCAGGGGAACGAATGGGAACGACAGTTCAGCACTTCAATCTTGTAAGAGTCAGCAAGAGCAGTTGGGTCGCAGTTCACGCCAATCACTCCGGAGACGGGAATGTCTACAGCCCGCAAACGGAATCAACGGTCCTTCGCAGCAACGGGTCTCCGTCAGGGCGAATCTTCTCGCAGATGGCCGCGGAGCGGACGTCCTTCACTGAGCGTTTTCCACGTCTCACCATCGCGATGATCGCTTTCGCTCTGCTTGCAATCAGCGCCACCGCGGAAGTTGAGATGCTGCTTCGGGCGGGATATATCTGGCGATAGTCCCCTCACTGGGCCCCGGCGCCCTGAGCCAGCTCGTTGAGCTTATACATAACTTATATCTACAGCTCGGGCACGCATAGCTACAGAAACAATTGAGGGGGAGATGGGGCGGCAACGCCAAGATGCCGCCCCATTTTAATCACACTGATCAGATTGACCGCATCCACCGGATCGACCCCGTCCTCAGGCGTTGCCCCGGATATACTTGTCCGCCGCCGTAGCGCCGCTTCTGATCCGGCCCGCAATCATGATTCGCGCAAATCCGCTCAGCAGCACCGCAAATCCGACCAGCGTGCCGATCGCCCACACTGAGCTCGATGGCCAGTGCGCCAGAATCAAGATTCCCAACACCAGGCTCGCAAGGCCGTCGAAAAGGAACCAGCCCCACCCTTTGAGCGGCCTCATATGAAAGGCCGTAACGATCAGAACTCCGGCTTCGACCACCAGGAACACGCCCAGCAACGCGGTGAGCGTTGCCAGCCCGGAAGCCGGAAAGAAGGCCAGCCCCAACCCTGCCACCACGAACAGCAGAGCCGAAAGCGCCTTCAGAAAGAATTTGCCTGCGGACCCAGAATGCAGCGCAAAGACAAACTGCGCAATGCCCACCACGGCCAGCACCCAGCCCAGCAGCACCGTCATCGTCAACGCCGCTGCAAAGGGATGGGCAACCAGCACTATACCTAGCAGCACGATCACAATGCCCATGATGATGGTCCAGGTCGAGTGCCGTTTCACTTCACCTGCAAGACTCTCGGTCGCCATGCGGTTTCTCCTTCTCCGCTGCGCGCAACTCCACGCAGCGGCACTGTGTGGTTGGGAGTTCGGTTAACGTGCCGGCTAACGTGCCCGCACGCGTTGATCGGCATCAACGCGCTAAACAATTCGGTTTCACGAGAAGCCCTCGCAACAATCTCCCGCGTTGCGCCTTATGAGATAACCAGGCCGACCCGTCCATGCGTTCGAATCGATGGACTCGAGCGGATCGCGCCCCGCCGCTGTCGCCGCCGCCAATTAAGGCGGGCATACATCGGGTGCACCATTATAGACACGACTCTCGAATCGTCGCAAATAGGCAAATCAGCCGGTAGTGTCTCGGTTCACTACCAACCGGCTCCAAGCCTTGCCCTTCGGCCGCCCGGGTTCTCTCAGAATCCGATCCGTCCTGCTTCGACGCGTACCACGATGCACTTCGTTTCCTTCCCCGAGCTGCTCTTCAGCTTGACCTTATCCTTATCAATCTCATAGCTGATTGCGCTGCCCACCACAAAATCCGTCGCCCTCAGCTTTGTCTTCTCTTCGGTCCGGCAAACGTACTGGTTGGCGGCGGCAACAAAAATAAGGTCGTATTGCTGATTCTTGTGATCCTTTGCGTCCGTCGTCCCCGCCGGCTGCAGATCCTTCAGCGTCCCCGATCCCTTAAGTTTGCTGCCTGCCGCGGCAGTCGCCGCTGCGATCAGAATCAACCCCAGCACTCGGTTCCACTTGCGCATCTGCGTGTCCTCCGCGCAGATTCTAAGTCCGCATGCGCGGGCGCTCCACTGTCAGTGTTGACAGGTCCGCCGGCCTTCCAAAACAGTTAGCATGAAGGCCCGTCGGCAACTCCGGCGCTTCGATTCAATGGCTTGGAGGAACCGATGATGCGGTGGCCTTTATCCTCTCTCATCATTCTCCTTCTCTCGCTGATCTCTTCTCTCCCGGCGTGCGCTCAATCCGTCTCACCCGGTCAGCGCCCCACCCTCGGCATCGTCCTCGAGGGCGGCGGCGCTCTCGGACTCGCCCATGTCGGCGTACTCACCTGGCTTGAAGAGCACCATATCCCCGTCAACTATGTCGCCGGCACAAGCATGGGCGCTCTCGTCGGCGGAGCCTACGCGACCGGCATGGGCGCCGGCGCCCTGCGCAAGCTTGTCGACAACATCAACTGGGATCAGGTCATGGCCGGCTCGCTGCCCTATGACGATCTCTCCTTCCGTCGCAAAGAAGACGCCCGCGATTATCCCAACAATCTTGAGTTTGGAATCCGCAAAGGCGTGCAATTCCCCGGCGGTTTCAACACCGGCCAGGACGTCTCCCTCATCATCGATCGACTCGCCCTGCCCTACTCTGAAGTCGGCAGCTTCAATGATCTGCCCATCCCCTTCGCTTGCGTCGCCACCAACCTCACCACCGGCAAGGCGACGGTCTTTCGCAGCGGCTCTTTTTCCTCGGCCATGCGTGCCACCATGTCAATTCCCGGTGTCTTTACCCCTGTCTACAGCAAAGAGGGCACCTACGCTGACGGCGGCCTGCTCAACAACCTCCCCATCGATGTCGCCCGGGAGATGGGCGCCGACGTTGTTCTCGGCGTTCACCTTGAAAGCGCGCCGCTCAATCCTGAGAGCCTTTCCTCCTTCTCCGTTCTTTCGCAATCGGTTTCCATCATGATCTCTGCCAATGAGCTGCGCAGCATGGAGAAAGCCGATCTGCTCATCACCGTCCCGCTCTCCAAATACAAGACCCTGGACTTCCGCGACGCCGGCAAGATCATCCAGGCCGGATACGATGCCGCAGCGGCAAAAGAGAAGATGCTCATGCGTTTCGCCGTCGATCAGGCCGCGTGGGACCAGTACATCGCCGCACGCAATGCCCGCCGCCGCACAATTCCCGTTCCCAAATTCGTCGCCGTCTCCGGCACCAACCCCAACCTCTCGCGACAGGTCGAGACCAACCTCGCCCCCCTCGTCGACAAACCCATCGATTTCAATGACCTCAATCAGCGCATCCTTGAACTCAACGGACGGGGCCACTTCTCGAGCATCAGCTACGAATTCACGCGGCACGACGGGCAGCAGGGCCTCCAGATGTCCACCACCGAAAAGACCTACGCCCCGCCTCTCGTTCAGCCCCTTATCCTCATCAATGGCTCCAGCTACAACAACGCTGAATTCAACATCGGCGCCCGCATCACGTTCCTCGATTTCGGTGGCTTCCGCTCCGAGTTGCGCAATGACATTATCCTCTTCTCGCAATATGCGCTGCGCTCCGAGTACTACCACCCCTTCACTCCGAAGACCCATTGGTTCATAGCTCCCCGCATCGCCCTTGAGGACCTCCCCATCTATATCTATGAGCAAAGTAACCAGATCGCGACCTACCGCCAGCAGTCCTCTTCCGGCGCAGTCGACTTCGGCCACATCTACGGCCGCACCGGTGAGCTGCGCCTCGGCTACGAAGGCGGCTGGCAGAAGTACAGGCGTCAGTCCGGCGATCCCACTCTGCCCACCTTCTCGGGACCCTTCGCCGACCTGCGCCTCCAATACACAATGGACCGCCTCGATGAAGCAGTCCTGCCCCGTGCGGGTCGATACCTGCTCGGAACCTTCCGCTGGTACAACGTGAACCCCGTCAACGCCAGGCCATTTCCTTCTCTTCAGGGCGCCTCTCTGAATTACTTCAAAATCAACGACCCCTCTTCCGTCTTCCTCAACGGATACGCCGGAACTACCTTCGGTTACGACACAGGCATTCCGCAGTTCTCTCTCGGCGGCTCCGTGCGCATGATCGCTTACGGCGAAAACGAACTCCTCATCAACGAGTACTACATGGGTCAGGCTGGCTACATGCGCCGCATCGCAAAGTTGCCTCCGCTCATCGGCAGCGGCGTCTATGCCGTGTTTCTTGTTGAGGGCGGACAGGTCTTCGGCGAGCCGCTCACCGGTCTTGGCAACCTTCCCCAGATGCCCGGCGACATCGCAGGTGCAGTCATCGCCAAATCCATCTTCGGCCCCGCGCAGTTCGGCTACAGCTACGGCGAGGCAGGCCACCACAAGTTCTACTTCCGCATCGGCCGAATCTTTTAACGCTTGCGCTTCCGCCGGCGCGGGCTCACCAGCCCATCTGCCGCATCCGCTCGAGAATCAATTCGCTGTAGTGATTCATCCGCTCCGGCCTGCGTTTCAGTGGAGCCGGCAGAATCGCCGCAAGCCGCGCTGCATCCTCCCGGTCAATATGCGCTGGCCCGGTCCGGTAGTAGGCACGGCTCGCCGCATCGACGCCGTAAATTCCCGGTCCCCATTCCACAACGTTGAGATAAAGCTCCAGGATCCGCCGCTTGCCCAGCACCAGCTCCGCCACCGGCACCAGCGTAAACTCCGCCCCCTTGCGCAGAATCGAACGCTCCGTTCCGAAAAACAGGTTCTTCACCAGTTGCTGTGTAATCGTCGACGCACCGCGCCTCCGGCGCCCGTCCATATCTTCCTCGGCCGCTATCTCAATCTCATGCCAGTCAAACCCGTGATGCTGAAAGAAGCGCGCATCTTCGGCCGCAACCACTGCATGCTGCAGCTCCGGCGAGATCTGGCTCATCGGAACAAACGTATAGCGCTCCCGATACGGCCTGCCCTGCATCCACGCCTGCAAACGCCGTTCCATGTGAACCGCGGTTGTCGGCGGATCAACCCACCGCATCTCCACAAGCATCAGAGCAGCCACCAGCCACAGCAGCGCTATCGCTATCGCAAACCACTGCACCGCAAATCGAACGCGATTTTTGGGGAGCGGCAGCGCCCGCACCCTCCCGACCTGCACCGCCGCCTGCGTCTCTGCGCTTTCCGTCACATCCTCAGCATAATCGCGAGCATCCGGCGACGCTTTGCTGCGCCCGGGCCGCATCGACTACCGCCTCTTCCTCGCGGAAGCCGCCGAGTCACAGAAGGTCTAACTCTATCGCCGCTTCTTTCCTGAAACCGGCGACGCCGAGGCACGTGAGTTTGCGCAGGCACACTCAGCCGAAACGATGGCTGAGTTCCAGGGACTTCTGCTCGCTCTCGATCAAGAATCCTGCATCCTTGAGCCCGAAGCCACCTGCAAGGTATGACCGCTGCTGGCCGTCGGCTAACCCTCGGGACTATTTGAACTTCGAGCGTGTGCAGAGGCTCTGTATAGTCTCTGCCTTGCCGCGCGAATCGAGTCTGACCTAGGTTTCCAGCCAGATAGATCCGCGCAATCGCTCCCGCCTCATCCATTACTTTTGTGCAGTCCTTGTACCCTTTTGGTATCAGCCTCCAGGTACCCTCCGTGTTCTCATGAATCCTGTTCACCCACGATTCGTAGACTTATCGCTGTAGCGGGAAAGCCCTCGCCGTCTCTTACATTGAGCTGGCGAAATTCAAGACCATAAGGCTTCATCTCGCAGGCCGTGTCCCGGCCCACTTTCCCCAATCGGCAAACGACTAAAGGACTCAGCCGCCCCACGCGGCCCGATTCCCTCTGTGTTCGTAACAGGAGAATCCATGCACGAAGAGTCGCAGTGCCGTTCCAACACAAGCCTGCTT
>JBATYG010000589.1:0-4740 GCA_049673945.1 Occallatibacter sp. | reverse complement strand
ACGAGGAGTTCTCCCGGCAGATGGAAGCGGCACGCGAGGTGATGCGTGAGAACCGCGACGTGCTGCAAAGGCTCGCCGAGTGAAGGAGCCCGTCTGGATTCGTCTGGACGCCGCTCAAGCCATGCACGATGAAGCGTTAAGGCTTCACGGGGGTCCGGAAGGGGTTCGGGACCTGGGGCTGCTGGAGTCCGCGCTCGACCGGCCGAAGAACCTTTTTGCCTATTCGCGGCCTTTGCCTTCCCTGGCGCAACTGGCAGCCGCCTATGCTTATGGCGTGGTGGCCAATCATCCCTTTGCGGATGGCAATGAGCGGGCAGCTTTTATCATTTCAATTACTTTTCTGCGCCTTAACGGCGTCTGCCTGACGGCCGCGAAGGAAGACCGCGTGCTCACTTTCTGGAAACTGGCCGATGGATCATTGACGCAGGGGCAGCTTGCCGAATGGTTCGATCGGTCCAGCGCTCCCTGTCCGGCGCACCCTGCCGACCGGCCTGTGCGGGTGGGATGATAGCCTGTCATGCGGGAGCAACTGTGCCCCGAGGCCTGCGCCGTGTGATCTCGATTCCATGCGCGGCAGCTCTGGGAGGGTGATTCATTGCTCGGCCGGTGAGGGCGCCGGATTTCCCGGTACATGCGGCAGATTCAATCGCTTTTGGAGTTTTGGAGTTTTTTTCGATGGCCGACATGGCAACCGCTGCGGGTCCACTGCCCAAAGGGCCATCCTCATTTATTGATCGAAAGATAAAACGCAGCCTTCCCTCGTGGGCGAGCGCCTTGGTCGTTCTGATCGCGCTTCTCGGGGGCATTGCCTACATCGGTTTTCATGTCTCGCGCGATCTCGGCGCAGTGCGCCTCAACAGCGTGTGGCCCTATGTGCTGCTGTGCGTGGCGCTGGTTATTGCGCTCGGCTTCGAGTTCGTCAACGGATTCCACGATACGGCGAACGCGGTCGCCACGGTGATCTATACCCACTCGCTCGATCCCACCATTGCGGTGGTCTGGTCGGGCCTGTGCAATCTTGCCGGCGTGCTCGCGTCCTCGGGCGCGGTGGCCTACAGCATCGTGACCCTGCTGCCGATTGAACTGATTCTCAAAGTGAGCAGCGGCGCAGGCTTCGCCATGGTCTTCGCACTGCTGATCGCGGCAATCATGTGGAACCTCGGCACCTGGTGGCTCGGCCTTCCGGCTTCGAGCTCGCACACGCTCGTCGGCTCGATCATCGGCGTAGGCGTCGCCAACCAACTGATGAATCCGCAAGGCGGCGTCTCCGGCGTCGACTGGGACCAGGCGATGAAGGTTTTCCGCGTGCTGCTCATCTCGCCCGTTCTCGGCTTCGGCTGCGCGGCGCTTCTGCTGCTGGTGTGGAAGCGGATGATCAAGTATCCCGCGTTGTATGAGGCGCCGAAGGACAACACGCCTCCGCCGTGGCCGATTCGGCTGCTGCTGGTGCTTACCTGCTCGGGCGTGAGCTTCTCGCATGGATCGAATGACGGGCAAAAGGGCATGGGCCTGATCATGCTGATCCTCATCGGCACCGTGCCAACTGCCTACGCTTTGAACCATGCCGTCTCGGCCAGCGATGTGCAGGATTTCATCGCCGCTTCGGAGCGCGCAGGGCACATCCTCGAGCGGCACGTTGACCGTGATCCCGATCCAAACGCTGCTGCGATCGTGGACCCGCGCGCCGCGGTCACCGAATACATCCGCACAAAACAGCTCACGCCGGAAACCGTCGCCGCTTTGCGCCAGATGGTCGACGATCTCGATCGCGAAGTGGCCCAGTACAAGCAGTTCAACTCAGTGCCCGCCAGCCAGCAGGCGAATGTGCGCAACGATATGTACGTGGCCAGCGAGGCTATCGCGCTCATGCAGAAAAGCGGCGCCCCGGCTTTCAACGCCGACGAAAACGCCGCGCTCGCCAACTACAAGAAGCGCGTGGATCAGGCGACCAAGTTCATCCCTGAGTGGGTCAAGGTCGCGGTTGCGCTGGCTCTCGGCCTGGGCACCATGGTGGGCTGGAAGCGGGTCGTGGTCACCGTGGGGGAGCGCATCGGCAAGGAGCACCTGACCTACGCGCAGGGCGCCGCCGCCGGGCTCGTGGCTATGGCCACCATCGCCGCAGCGGACAACTTCGGTCTGCCGGTCAGCACGACCCACGTGCTCAGCTCGGGCATCGCGGGCACGATGGTCGCCAACCGGAGCGGCCTGCAAATGGGCACCGTCCGCAACATCGCCCTCGCCTGGATCCTCACCCTCGGCGCCGCCGCTGTTCTCTCGGGCACGCTCTTCTATATCTTCCACCACCTGAGCTGAGACTTCGCGACACCTCCCACTCCTCAAGCGCCTTGCTGCAAACTCCCAGCATATTCACCTCCCGTTCATCCCCGGTTCATGTTGGCCATTTATCCATGACGAAACCTGGGACAAAGCCTGTGGCAAAGTCTGGGGCAAAGTCTGGTCGGTCGTCTCTCCCACGGCGTGCCAGCTTTTGAATCTCACCGTGGAGTTTTCTATGGCCGATTTGGCAACGACCGCCGGCGCGCCGCCCGAGAGCACATCGCTCCTCGATCGCAAACTGAACAAGAAGTTCCCGCCGTGGATCAGCGGAGCGATCGTTCTGGTCGCGCTGCTGGGAGGCGTGGCCTACATCGGCTTTCACGTCTCCAAGGATCTGGGCAACATCCGGATCGATAGCATCTGGCCTTATCTGCTGCTGGCAACTGCGCTGCTCATCGCGCTAGCCTTCGAGTTCGTCAATGGGTTTCACGACACGGCCAACGCTGTCGCGACGGTCATCTATACCCACTCGCTCGATCCGAACATCGCCGTCGTGTGGTCGGGGTTATGCAACCTCGCCGGCGTGCTCGCATCCTCGGGCGCCGTGGCCTTCAGCGTGATCACGCTGCTGCCTGTCGAGCTCATTCTGAAGGTCAGCACCGGCGCAGGCTTCGCCATGGTTTTCGCACTGCTGATCGCGGCAATCCTGTGGAACCTGGGCACCTGGTGGCTCGGCCTGCCGGCTTCGAGCTCGCACACTATGGTCGGCTCGATCATCGGCGTCGGCGTCGCCAACCAGCTCATGAATCCCATCGGCGGCACCTCCGGTGTCGATTGGGAGCAGGCAACCAAGGTTTTCCGCGTGCTGCTCATCTCGCCGGTCGTTGGCTTTGTCTGCGCGGCGCTCCTTTTCCTGCTCGCAAAAATGTTCGTCAAGTATCCGGCACTCTACGAAGCGCCAAAAGACAACACGCCTCCGCCGTGGCCTATCCGGCTGCTGCTGGTGCTCACCTGCTCGGGCGTGAGCTTCTCGCATGGATCGAATGACGGGCAAAAGGGCATGGGCCTGATCATGCTCATCCTCATCGGCACGGTGCCCACTGCCTACGCGTTGAACCATGCCGTCTCCGCCCGCGATGTGCAGGACTTCATCGCCGCTTCAGAGCAGGCAGGCCGCGTTCTCGACGCGCATGTCGATAAGGCCGGCATTCTCGGCAGCGATGCCCGCGCCGAAGTTACTGACTTCATCCGCACCAAGCAGTTGCAGCCCGACACGATTCTCGCGCTTCGCGAGCTCGTCAAGGACACGGGCAATGAAGTCGCTGTCTACAAGGAGTTCCGCTCGGTTCCTGCGAACCGACAGACGAACGTGCGCAACGATATGTACGTCACGAGCGAGGCCCTTCGCCTGATGCAGAAGAACAAGACCCCTGCCTTCAGCGCTGATGAAGCGGCCGCTCTCGCGAACTACAAGAAGCACGTCGATCAGGCCACGAAATTCATTCCGGAGTGGGTCAAGGTCGCCGTCGCGCTGGCTCTCGGGCTCGGCACCATGGTCGGCTGGAAGCGCATCGTCGTAACTGTGGGCGAGAAGATCGGCAAGGAGCACCTCACCTATGCGCAGGGCGCCTGCGCCGAGCTGGTCGCGATGGCCACAATCTCCGCGGCCGACAATTTCGGCCTGCCGGTGAGCACGACCCACGTGCTCAGCTCCGGCGTCGCGGGCACGATGGCAGCCAACAAAAGCGGGCTGCAGGTCTCCACGCTGCGCAACATTGCCATGGCCTGGGTCTTCACGCTGCCCGTCGCGGCGCTCCTTTCCGGCTCGCTCTACTTCCTTTTCCGCCACTTCAGCAGTTAGCGCGAGAGCCCGATTAGCAGATTGCCTTGCTGCTGCTGCTTATTTGCTGTTCCTTCGGGGCGCCCGGCACCACCGGGCGCCCTCTTTGCGTTTACGAAGTGCCGATCCCCGTTTGGCTGACCGGTTTGCGGTCCTGATTTCCTCATCACACCCGGCGTCCCGCACAGCCCGCATCCGGTACGATACTGCAGGGACAGATTTTGCCGCATGAGTCTTAAAGCCAAGCTGGAAGCCGTGATCTACGCTGCCGAAGAGCCTGTGACTCTGGCGCAGCTCGCCGCCTTGTTTACCGCAGAGGCCCTGGAATGGAAAGCGGAGCAGGAGGCGGCCGCAGCCGCGGCGAAAGAAGCGGAGCCGGCGCAGGCGGCGACCTCGCAGGCGATGTTGGGCGAGGGTCTCGAGTACCTGGGCCTCGAACAGACGCCCGCATTCTACGCGTCGGAAGAGAGTGCGCCGGAAGGCACGGGACCAGCACTTGAATCGGCACTTGAGCCGGCACTTGAAGCCGCCGCCGAAGCAGCCGAGCCCAGCGCCGAGCCAGATGCCGAGCCTGAGACGGCCGCAGCCGAGGCCAAAACCAACCTTGATGCAGAGACCGAAGC
>JBATYG010000588.1:0-2402 GCA_049673945.1 Occallatibacter sp. | reverse complement strand
GTTCGTGTCTTCGACAAAGGCAGGTTCGAGCTCCTGCATCTTGGGGGCATGACCATCGGAAGAGCCACCTATGAGCCCGGCTGGCGATGGTCAGAACATGTTGGACGAGCGCTCGGCAAACGGAGCTGTGACGTCGAGCACGTCGGAATGGTCTTGTCAGGCTGCGCAACAGCGGCCATGAACGATGGAACGATCAAAGAGATGCGGGCCGGGGATCTCTTCTACATTGCCCCCGGACACGACAGTTGGGTCGTGGGCGCCGAACCTTATGTATCTCTGCACTTTCTTGGTGCCTCAACGTACGCGAAGCACGAATGATCTCCCCCGGACCAACAGCACCCAGACCAACAACCCATCGGCGTTTGGCAGCACCATTCGATCCAGTCAGTCGACTAACTGCGGCTTTGGTATTGACCAGGCGTTATTCCATACAGCCTCTTGAATCGTTTGGTCAGATGGCTCTGATCCGCGTACCCCACAGCCGATGCGACCGAAGCGATTGATTCTCCGCAATCCAGCAAGCGCCGGGCATGGCGCAGCCGAACTCCATCAAGGTAGGCGTGCGGCGGTAACCCAGTGTCGCGTGCGAATGCCCTGGCCAGAAAAAACGGGCTCAGAGAACAGAGGCTGGCCAGCTCGGCGAGAGATGTATTCCTCCAGAAGTTCTCCTCGAGATGTTCGCGGGCCCGACCGACAGCCCCTCGTAAACACGGATCTGGCCTGCCGGGTGCATCACCGTGACGGCCGAAGAGCAGCGAAACGGCTTCGCAGAGCAACGTATCGCATTCAAGGCGAGGATGACGATCTTCGAGACTTTGATGGAAGCGGCGGAGAATCTTCACCAGATCGGAGTCGCCGAGCACTGCGCCTTTCAGGAATGCGGGGCGGGAAGCGCTGTCCGGTTCGGAAATCAGACCCGCGACATAGTTCACGCTCAAGCAAAGAGTGCGATAAACGTAGCCTTCGAGGTTTGCCGCCTCGCCGGTGTGAATCTCTTCCGGATTCACCACAAACACATTTCCGGCGGGCGTGGTGTGTCGTGCGCCCTTGTAGGTGTAACACTGGGCCCCGCTCTCGACCAGGCCTACAACGAAATAATCGTGGCTGTGACGTGGATATCGGTGGCTGACAAACCGGGCGTGCAGAGCCGACACTCCGTCGCCATACCGATAGAACCGAGACCACTCCGCGCTACGGGAAGGAGCCACCATTCTGTCAACGATGATAGCGAGTCACTCTTCATCCAGCCACCCGCACCCTGTCATTTCTGCCAGTTCCCGTCTCCATCCCGCCCCGGTAAACTTGCTCCCCTGCGGATAATCGCGATGCCTCACCAGCCAGGAGGGGAAAGAATCAATGAACGCACGCAGACTTCGACACCTCGCCGTTTGGCCCGCTCTCCTTCTCACCCTTCCCCTCGCCGCCGCAACCGCTCTCGCGCAGGAAGACACCCCTTCCCCCTCGCAGGACGAAAAAATCCCCGCATCCGCGCTCACCACCCGCTCCGTGCAGGCCGTCGGCTACCAGGTCGGCGCCGGCAGCACCAAGGTCAGCCTCGTTCCGACTGACCTCGTGCCCAGCGCACAGGGCGACGCCAAGGTGGAGATCAAATCGAAGGCCGATCGCGCAACCGTTGAAGTCGATGTCAGCGGTCTCAAGCCTGCCAACACCCTGGGCGCCGAATTCCTCACCTATGTCCTCTGGGCCGTCACCCCCGAAGGCCGCACCAGCAACCTCGGAGAAATGGTGCCCAACAAAAAGGGCGACGGCAAACTCAGCACCACCACACCTGCGCAAGCCTTCTCGCTCATCGTCACCGCCGAGCCTTACTTCGCCGTCCACACTCCCAGCGAAATGGTCGTCCTTCAGAGCGAGCCCGGCAAAAAGACCAAGGGCAAAATCTTTCCAGTCGCTGAATACAAGCTCATGCGCCGCGCCCAGTACGAGAAGATGGGCAATCCCCTCGCGCTCACCCTCGATCCCAAAATCCCGCTCTGGGTCTACCAGGCCCGCAACGCCGTCGAAGTGGCAAAGTCCCGCCAGGCCGAGAAATTCGCGCCTGAGGTTCTCACCAAGGCCGAGGGCAGCCTGCAGATGATGGAAAACTCCCTCGCCTCCCACGACAAGAATGCGACCCTCTCCAACGCTCGCCAGACCATCCAGTTCGCCGAAGATGCCCGCGCCCTCTCCGTCCAGCGCCAGGACCAGCAGCGTATCGCCAACGAGAAAGCCGAGGCCGCCGCACGCGCTCGCGCCGAAGCCGAGGCCAAGGCTGCGCAGGAAGCCGCGCTGGCCAAGCAGAAGTCCGATGCGGAAGCCGCCGCTGCTGCGGTCGAAGCGCAACGCCAGCAGGATGCCGCTGCCGCGCGCCTCGCCTCTGAAGCCGCCGCGCGCCAGAAGGC
>JBATYG010000587.1:0-6640 GCA_049673945.1 Occallatibacter sp. | reverse complement strand
GAATAGCAGAGGCGTACTGGGCCTGCGGAGGCGCCATTCTTCTAGTCGCAACCGGGCTCTTTCCGGTCAATCAGGCTGCTCACGCGGTTTCAGAAGGGCTGAATGTCTATCTCTTCCTCGCCGGCATGATGATTCTGGCGGAAATTGCGCAGGAAGAGCGTGTCTTCGACTGGGCGGCTGGAGTGGCAGCCAGTCACGCGAAGGGCTCGACGCGGCGGCTCTTCGCGCTGGTGTATGGCGTGGGGATTGTGGTGACGGCCCTGCTATCAAACGACGCAACGGCCGTGGTGCTGACGCCCGCAGTGCTGGCCGTCGTGCGGCGCGCAAGGGTCGAGCCCAAACCGTACCTGCTGGCCTGCGCGCTGATCGCGAACGCGGCAAGCTTTGTTTTTCCAATTTCGAACCCTGCGAACCTGGTGGTCTTTGGCAGCCAGATGCCGCCCCTGCGGCAATGGCTGGGCACGTTTCTGCTGCCCTCTGCCGGCGCAATTGTCACAACCTATCTCTGCCTGCATTGGCTCGTGCACAAACAGCTTGCGCAGCCAATTGAACAAACAGTCGATCCGGCACGCCTTTCAAACGAAGGCAGACTGGCCCTGGCCGGCTTGCTGGGGGCTGCGCTCGCGCTGATCGCTTCTTCGGCGTTCGGCCTGCCACTTGGCATACCCACATGCGCGGCGGCCCTGCTGGTGCTGGTGGTGCTTTCCGCGCGCAATCGTACCCTTCCGGGCAGTGTGACTCGCGGAGTGTCGTGGTCAATACTGCCTCTGGTTGCCGGCTTATTTGTGATTGTCGAGGCGATGCAGAAGGCGGGCATGCTGCAGGCGGGGCTGGCCGGCATGCGGTTTCTGGCCACGGTTCCGCAGTGGGCGGCCAAAACAGTCCCGGCCTTCGCGGCGGCCCTGGCGTCGAACGGCATGAATAACCTGCCGGTGGCGCTGATCAGCCGCGCCGCGATCCGCGATGGGCACGAGCCGGGGATTCTGGCGCACGCGATCCTGCTGGGCGTCGATCTTGGTCCCAACCTCTCGGTCACTGGCTCGCTGGCGACGATTCTGTGGCTGATCGCATTGCGGCGGGAAAATGTGGAGATCACGGCGGGCGAGTTTTTCCGCATCGGTCTCGTCGTCATGCCGCTGTCACTGCTGGCGAGTCTCTTCCTTCTGCGAAGCTGAGGCCGTCGGCGCCTCCCACAGCTCGACGCGGTGGCCTTCGGGATCGGTGATCCAGGCGAAGCGGCCATAGGAGAAGTCCATGCGGCTGGGGTCGATGGCAACCTTTTCCGCTGCGAGTTGAGTCAGCAATTCGTCAAGGTTGTCGACGCGGAAGTTCACCATGGCATCTTGCGGCCCTTCCCCAAAATACTTCGTGTCTGCGGGGAAGTGGGCGAAGACAGTCATGCCGGCGGATCCGGGACCGTCGAAGATCAGTGAGCCATCTTCGGAGGCTGCGATGCCCAGATGCTTTGCGTACCACGCGGCCAATTGCTTCGGGTCTTTCGCCTTGAGAAAAACGCCACCGATCCCTACCGCTCTAGCCATGGCTATTCCTCCTGCCGCAGAATCTCATCGAGTTTGGGCTTGTGCTTGGCCTGGCGCCCGGTGCGAGGTTCATCACGGACGACGCGGGAAGGCTTCGGCTGCCCCACACGCTCGCGCGCGTTGGCCTTGACCGCCTTCGCTGCGGAAAACGTTCCCGGCTTGCGTTTACTCATCTTAAGGAAGAGTATGGAGTAGTTTGAGCCTGAGCGGAAGCCCAATAGACTATTAAGCGACAGGAAGGCGGGCAGAGCTCGGGCTTGGCAAAAAAACGGCTGGAGAAGAAGTACGGGCGATGGAAGAGCGTGACTTTTTCAACGAGACCACCGAGCAGCGGAGCCACTCATTGACCTGCCCAAAATGTGGGCAGGCAGGGGAATACAAAGTCACCTGGATCGTGCGCCGCAAAAAGGCGCAGTTGCCCCGCAATGCCGATGAGCGCGACCGCGCCAGGTTCGCGAAGGCGCAGTCCTACATGGTGCGGCGCGACGACAAGCTTTCCTGCACCAACATCCGCTGCCGCAAGCCGTTCGAGATTACGTCGCTGCAGTCGCTGGCATTTCTAACAGATTGAGTGGATTTGCGTTGCCGGCCGGCTGGCGCAGTCGCCGCCGTATGTGATTGAATCGAAGGTATCGGCGAGCGGTGCCAATCAGGCTGAAAAGTTTCGCCAGGAGATACGAATGGCCAATTCCCTTCTTCCCCCCGAGGAGCGCAACCTGACTCCTGACCAGGTCGAGGCGCTCGACAAGCGGCGCGACTTGGGGCAAACATTCCTGGTGATTGCCGGTCAGTTTACGGTAATCGCCGCGGTTCTGCTGCTTTGGGTGGGGCAGGATCTCGCCTATTCGCCGGGATGGAAGTATCCGATGGCCTATTACTTTGCGCTGGCCCTGTGCCTGGTCGTCATTTTCGGCATCACGGGTCTCGTGCTGCGCAAAGGCAAACCACGTATCGATTGAAGCCGAGGCAGACGCGCGGCTAGCCGCAGGTTTGGCAAACGCCGCGATGCACGTTCGGCTGGATGGCAGGGCTCGATATGACGCAGGTGGCTCGCGCTTTCTCCATCGCATCTCCCTTGGCAACGCCGGAGATGCGGTTGACGGACGGCCACGGGCGCGTCATCCATGATCTTCGCATTTCGGTCACTGATCGCTGCAATTACAAATGCGTCTACTGCCGCACGGGCGAAGACGGACCGCAATACCCCGAGCTTCATATCGCTGAATATCTCCGCCTGATCCGGCTTTTTGTCGACCTTGGCATCGAGAAGGTGCGGCTCACCGGCGGCGAGCCCCTTTTGCGGACCGGGCTTCCCGAGTTGGTGAGTGAACTGGCGACGCTGCGCAGCGTCTTCGGCAATCCCCTGGACATTGCGCTGACGACGAACGGGCATCTGCTCGCTGGTCTGGCGGCGCCGCTCAAGGCCTCCGGACTGAACCGGGTCACAGTCAGCATGGACGCCGTGGATGCGCCGGTATTCGAGCGGATCACGCGGGTACCGGGCAGCTTCGGCAAGGTGCTCAAGGGCATTCGAGCCGCCCGGGATGCCGGCCTTACCCCGCTCAAGATCAACTGCGTGCTGCTGCGCGGCTTTAACGACGAGCAAGTGGAAGGCTTCGCGCAGTTTGCCCGGGAGGAAGATGTGGTGGTGCGCTTCATCGAGTTCATGCCGCTCGAAGAAGGCCGCCTGTGGACGCCGGAGATTGTCGTGTCGATGGCCGAGATCGTCGAACGGATCAACCGGGTGATGCCGCTGGTTCCCTTACCCGAACGGGACGCGAGCGAGACCGCTCGGCGCTTTACGTTTGCCGATGGCCGAGGCGAGATTGGCGTGATCGCTCCAGTGACGCAGGCGTTCTGCGGGGCCTGCAGCCGTGTGCGTCTCACATCGGATGGCAAGATTCGCACCTGCCTTTTTTCTCAGGTCGAGCATGATCTCTACGGCCGCATGCGGGCGGGGGAATCCGATGAGGAACTGCGCGCTTTTATCGCGAAGACTGTGCAGGGCAAGGAGGCGCGGCACCACATCGGCGAGCCGGGATTTCTGAAGCCTTCACGATCGATGGTGCATATCGGCGGCTGATTGTTCCGCTTCCCCTGAGCGGATTCCACTCTTCGGTAACGTTGGATTGGGCCTCGTTTTCGTCTTAAATCGCATCACACGGGGAAGTAGACTCCCAGCGCACCAGGACCACGCAAGCGTAAAACAAGCAAGAGACCCGTGCGGAAGGATTGATTCTCAATTGGCGGTCATCGTGTGACACAATTCAATTCAGGCTTCACGTCACAGGTCCTCATGGCGCACCCATCGGAGAATCGAGTCCCGATCGACGATTTGCTTGTGTTCCACCAGCTGGCGCGTTCTCTCACGTCCAGCTTTGACCTGGATACTATCCTGCGAACAATCCTGGAACACATGGAACGCTTTATAGACGCCGACCTGTGGACGCTGTTGATGCTGGACGAGTCGCAGCAGGAGCTTTACTATGCGATCGCCGCAGGCGGCGAAGAAGCGCTGCTGCGCGATCTGCGGGTGAAGGTGGGCGAAGGCGTCGCCGGCTGGGTGGTGGAGCACGGTGAAACCCTGATCGTGCCTGAAGCCGACAGCGATCCACGTCTTGATCCGGCCAACGGGCATCTGCGGAAGGTTCGGTCGGTGATTGCGCTGCCGCTGCGGGGACGCAAGCGGACGCAGGGCGCGATCGAGATCTTTAATCCGCGCGCCGATCAGCTCGATGATTACACGATCGCCTTTTTGCATATTCTTGCCGATCACGCGGCAATCGCCATTGAAAATGCCCGGGATGTATCGCGCATTCAACAGTTGACGATCACCGATGACACGACGGGCCTCTACAACGTGCGGCATCTCTATGACGTGCTGGGCCGCGAGATCGAGCGGTGCGCAAATGAAGATGTGCCAGTCAGCCTCGCATTCCTTGATCTCGACCGCTTCAAGCAGGTGAACGACATGCACGGCCATCTCGTGGGCAGCGAGCTGCTGTCACGCACGGGCCAGCGTCTGCAGCAGATTTGCCGCAGGCAGGATCTTTGCTTCCGCTACGGCGGCGACGAGTTTGTGGTACTGATGCCGGCGACGACAGCGGAGGACGCACACCAGGCAGCACTTGACCTGCACCGTGACCTGACAACAACAAATTTCCAGATGGACAATGGCCTGGAGCTCTCAGTAAGCGCCAGTGTCGGCCTCGCCACGGCGCCCGCCGATGGGCGGTCGATCCACGCCGTGATCGGCGCGGCAGACAGCAGAATGTACATCGTGAAGAATGACGGGCGAGGACGCGTTCACAGCGCCTGACTTACTCATCTTTTTCGGGCGGTCCCCCGCCCTGCTTCTCAGCCAGACTCTCCAGTTGATTGCGCCAGTCAAGCGATTCGACAAAGGTTCGTGACTCGCGCCAGCCGGGCTCGACGATGACATGCAGTTCGAGGTAAACGCGCGTGCCGAGCAGCGACTCGATCTGCTTGCGAGCGCCTGTGCCAATCTCCTTGAGCTTGGCGCCGCCTTTGCCGATAAGAATCGCCTTCTGCCCCTCGCGCTCGCAGTAGATAACCGCCGAGATGCGTGTCAGCGGAGGCTTTCCGTGCTTGCCTTTCTTTTTCTGAGGCTCGGGCGCCGGCTCTTCAAAACGCTCGATGATCACGGCGGCGGCGTATGGGACTTCTTCACCGGTTTCAACGAGAATGCGCTCGCGGATCAGCTCGGCGACCATGAAGCGCTGCGGCTGGTCAGTGTACTGATCCTTGGGGAAGTAGCGCTCACCGCTGGGCAGCACCCCGACAATCTTGCGCATTAACGCGTCGAGGCCATCGTGCTTGCGCGCGCTCACCGGAATGACCTCGGCAAAGTTGAATTGCTTCGTCAGCGTCTCGATGAGAGGCAGCAGAGTGTCTTTGGCGACGAGGTCGATCTTGGTGAGCACCAGGAAGACGGGGCAATCGAGATCGCGGATGAGCCCGAAGAGAAACTCATCTTCACTGGCCCAGTTGCCGGACTGATGCGTGTGTGCGCCGCCCGGCTCACCCGCAGCCTCAAGCTGCACGCGGCGCCCGGCATCGACCAGCACCAGCACGAGGTCGCGCGTTTGGAGCGCCTCGTGAACTTCCTGCAACATGCGGCGGTCGAGGTGCGAACTTGGTTTATGCACGCCGGGCGTATCGACAAAGATGATTTGTGCGGCGGGATGCACGCCTTTGTGTGCCGGCACTTCGACGACGCCGGCGATGCGATTCCGCGTGGTTTGCGGCTTGGCGGTGACAATGGCGACCTTTTCGCCCGTAAGGGCGTTGAGTAGCGTGCTCTTGCCGGCATTGGGCCGGCCCAGAATGGCGACGAATCCTGAGCGCAAAATAATCAGCTCTCCGCTCTCATTATCAGGGATTTCAGAGCGGCGCGCGGCCGATTCGCGAGAACTACGAAGTGCGCCGGCTCTTCGGCCTCAAGCCCAGCTTGGCAAGCTGATAGCCGACGAAACCCGGCAGCGCCTCGAAAAGGGCGCGGCGCTTCATCTCTTCATAAGAGATCTGGCCGATACCAAAACGCATGATCAACTCCCTGACCGCGTCGTTGCGTTTGGCGAAGCGCACCGCGGCGTCAATCAGGTCGGGGTTCGAGTAGAAGCGCTTCTGCAGGGCCACCGACGTGCGCAGCTCACTGCCCAGTTCGGCGTTGCAGGCGTCGTCATGACGGCGCAGGAACGCGGCCGTCGTGTTGCGGCTTCGGATAGCGGCGAGCGCGGTTCGCCCGGCGTGTTCACCGCTGACCATCGCGTAGTAAATGCCTTCGGCCGTAACGCCGGTGACGAAACCCGCGGCATCGCCTGCCAGCAGGATCCGGTTTGACGAGATTCTCTTCATGGGGCCGCTGAAGGGCAGAGGGTAGTAGTGGAAGTTCCGGCGCTGAGAGCTCCCGTTGAGCACGCCGCGTCTCGCTTGATCGCTGAAGAAGCGCGTGTGGTGATCGTAGGGCTTCTCGGGAACGCGCTTCTTCACATGGTCGAGCAGATAGCCGACACCGAAGTTCACATGCCCGGCTTTTGGGAAGACGTAACCGTATCCGTAGCCCCGCCCGTAGCCGA
>JBATYG010000586.1:0-1776 GCA_049673945.1 Occallatibacter sp. | reverse complement strand
GTGCGTATCAGCTTGAGATTCTGAAGCTGCAGTATAAGAAGCCCGCTGAAAAGCCGGCGTTCGAGCTACCGGGTAGCACCGCCACGGTGTCAAATTAACGTACCGCTCTTCCGCCGCCAGCCGGGTGCCGGTGCCCATCCATCGCGCAGCGATGGATGGGGAAGGGGTGTGCCCGCCAACTCAGACCTCAGTTGCTAACACGCCGCCAGCGCCGCTGCGATCGCTTCTTCGGGCTCCGGCCTCACTCTGAAATCCGCATGCGCCTCCGCGAAGACCACCACACCTCCACGATCCAGCACATAGGTCGCCGGCAGTGGCAGCCGCCAGCTTGTCTCCCCATTCACAAAAGGAATATTCACCAGGATCGATCGGTAGTAGTCGCGGTAATACTCGGGCACCGTGTACACGAGGCCAAACCGCTCCGCCACCGCGTTATTCGTATCCGTCAGCACTGGGAAGGGAAGCGCGTGCTGCGTCGCCATGAAGTCGCTCTGCCGCTGAATCTGCGGGCTGATCGCCGCCAGCAGTACGCCGCGCGCGCGCAGCTCCTCATAGCGGTCGCGCCAGGTCTCCAGTTCCGTGACGCAATAGGGGCACCACCGCCCGCGAAAAAACTTGATCACCAGCGGCCCCAGCGTCAGCAGGTCTGGGCTCCGCACCATACGGTTATTCGCATCGCGCAGCGCAAACTCCGGCGCAACCTCGCCCACCCGCAGAATCCTCTCCTCGATCCCCGTCGCGAAAAGCTCTTCCACCGCGCGCTCGCTCACCGCAAGCCGCTCCGCCTGCACCAGCTTCCGCGTATTCTGCGTGATCTCGTCGAGCTCATCCTGCAGCATCGTCATCTCGCCCTACCGCCCGAACTTCTGTTTTCCGCCCAGCCCCAGGCCGCTCAGTCCGCCGCGCATCATGTTCTTTGCCAGGCCGCCCTTGCCCATCTGCTTGAAGACCTTGCTCATCTGCGCATATTGCCGCAGCAGTTGGTTCACATCCTGCACCGTCGTGCCCGATCCGGCGGCAATGCGCTTCCTGCGCGAGCCCGAGATAATCTCGTGATTCCGCCGCTCGTGCGCCGTCATCGAGTTGATGATCGCTTCCAGCCGCACAAATTGTTTTTCGTCTACCTGGCTCGCCGCCTGCTGCATCCCCGCAAACGGACCCACCGACGGAAGCATCTTCAAAATGCTCTCCATCGAGCCCAGCTTCTTGATCTGCTTCAGCTGGTCGCGAAAATCTTCCAGCGTAAATCCATCGCCCAGCAGCGCCTTCTTCGCAAACTCTTCTGACTTCCTGCGGTCCAGCTTCTCCTCGGCCTTCTCAATCAGCGACATCATGTCGCCCATGCCGAGAATCCGCCCCACGATCCGGTCGGGATGAAAGGGCTCGAATGCGTCCGCCTTCTCGCCCACGCCGATAAACTTGATCGGCTGCCCGGTCACCTGGCGAATCGACAGCGCCGCGCCGCCGCGTGCATCGCCATCCATCTTCGTCAGCACCACGCCCGTCAGACCCAGACGCGTGTGAAAGTCCTTCGCGGAATTCACCGCATCCTGGCCCGTCATCGCATCCGCCACAAACAGAATTTCCTGCGGATTGAGCAGCTTCTTCAGCTTCTCCATCTCCAGCATCAGCTGTTCGTCGATGTGCAGCCGTCCCGCCGTATCCACGATCAGCGTGTCGCAGCCCATGTTCCGCGCCTCGCGCCGCCCCTCCTGCGCCAGCCGCTCCACCAGCGCCGTGCCCGGCGCCTCGCCCTTTATATCGCCTTCATAGAGC
>JBATYG010000585.1:0-3072 GCA_049673945.1 Occallatibacter sp. | reverse complement strand
GCTCAGGTGAGCGAGGACGAAGTAGCCTACATGGGTGACGATCTTCCAGACCTGTCGATAGCACGGCGAGTCGGGTTAGCGATCGCCGTGTCGAACGCGGTCCCCGAACTCAAGGCGATCAGCCACTACGTGACCAGAACCCGAGGAGGCGGGGGGACTGCGCGAGAGGTGGTCGAACTCATTTTGACGGCCCAGGGAAGATGGAAAGAGGCGATTCCGCTGGCGCTGGCCTGAACGTGATCGATACGGCCGAGACGCGCATTCTCCCAGCTAGTCAGAGATAAGCGATAGGATTTCCCTGCTGTCAGACCCCCACTGCCGAATGGTCAGCGGGATAAGTGACCTGGGTTCCCTTCACATGTCCCCAGGGAGTGAGCGTGTGAACGTGTGAGCGCACGGCGCTTGTAATCTCTCTGACCTCGATGCCTCGCGCCAATAGAGCATCCGAAATCAGAGAGCGATGACAGCGCCAGGGAACTGCTTCGGCGCACATCACCGCAATCCGCTCCTGCCTGGCGAGCTCGATCAGGTTATCCAGATTCTCCCGGAACTCAGGCGTCTGCATGTAATCGGCAAAGCCACGAAAGCTGGAGTTACGCCATCCGGTGTTGAGGGAATCTTTCCGCGCATGCCGGAAGCCGCCCAGGCCGGGCATGTACCTGTAGTGAAGACGAGCGGAATGCAGACTAGCCGCCAGTTGTTCGCGGTTAAACTGCGGGTTGTGACGCGAACGCGGAACGGTGCGCACATCGACCAGCCGTCGCACATCGTGCGCCTTGAGAAGATAGATGAACTCCGCCACCGTGCGGGTAGAATGTCCTATTGTCATGACAACCAGCGATACTGAAGATGAGTGCGGCTTCATGCCAAACCTCCAATACAACAATTCCATCTGCGCCTTTCAGTGGACTCACGGCAATCGCTCAGATGTTCGAACGCCGCAATCTAGTGATCGGTCACTTCGCGCATGCGGTCCTGCCAACCGTCGATGTCCTCAGGGCTGGACCCGTACTTTCCCACCGAAATGGGTGTGAACTCACGGCCATCTTTCTTCTGGTACTGATATTTCGCCGGCAGCCCGATAATCCATGCTCCGAGACCGTCAAAGTTCAGGTCCCAGATCCCTCATAAGGCGAGCAATTCTGCACAGCGCCGCCGGATATCCGCATCCCTTTGCGCCCTTCGAGGGATGTTCCCTCGACCGAGGCACTGCGTACAGCATATGTTGGGTATGTCCGAAACACTCGCAATCATCCCAATCTTCAGCAACTCGCCTGCGAAGAGATCGAAGATGAACTGGCAGCAAGCAACCGTGATCTCGAAGCGATCCTCGGAAAGCCCGTTACGAATTTGCCTATCCCTACGGAAAATATGGTGAGCGTGAGGTCGATAGGCGCTCCGCCATTACGCTTTGTGTTTCACGACTGACAAAGGCACAAACAATTTGACCACCAACCTTGGCCAGATGCGCCGAATCATGGTCTATCCAGACGGACTGTTCATGTTCCGATTTAGCGCTAGGGTTCCAGCCCATTCTTGCTCCGTGACCATGTCCGCCTCCGCACAAGACTACGTCGGCTGTAGAGCGACCTTTCTGCAAGCCCGCGAACGGCCGCCTGATCGAGCAGGGACGCTTTCAGGCGCGTATGGAAGGCCCCGTACGCGGCAACGTGCTACTGCGCCGCCAGCAGTACCGGGCCGCTGACGATCCCGCAGCCGCAGCATCCATCGTGCGCACACTGCTTTCGGCCAAGGTCGCAAATACGCGCACTGTTGTGCTGCGTGCGGCGCGAGAAGACGCGACAGCCGAGCGCAGGCACGAACTTGCCGCGTGCGCCAATGGCCTCGCAGCAACGCTGCGCACGCTGGGCTCGGCAGCCGCATTTCCCGTGGACGAACTGCGCGGCATGGAAGGCGATGCAGCGCGCGCCTACTTCGGGGCCTTCGATGCGCTCATCACACCGGACGACACGAGCCTGCACTTTTCCGGACGCTCGCGCCGTCCTCCGCTTGATCCGGTCAACGCAGTGCTTTCATTCCTCTACACCCTGCTGACGCATGACTGCGCGGGAGCTCTTGAGTCCGTCGGCCTCGATCCCGCTGTAGGCTTTCTCCATGCAGACCGCCCCGGACGCCCAAGCCTGGCGCTTGATTTGGTCGAAGAATTCCGCGCTCCATTGGCAGACCGGCTCGCACTTTCACTGCTCAATCGCCGCCAGCTCCGGGAGCGGCACTTTGACCGCACCGCCAGCGGCGCTGTCTGGCTCAGCGATGTGGGCCGCAAAATCGCGATTCAAGCATGGCAGGAGCGTAAACGCGAGTCGCTCCAGCATCCATACCTCGATGAAGCCTGTCCCTGGGGCCTGCTTCCCTACACACAAGCTCTGCTGCTCGCCCGTCACCTCCGCGGCGACCTCGACGCCTACCCGGCTTTCTTCTGGAGATGACAGATGCTAGTGCTGGTTACTTACGACGTGTCGACGGAGACTGAGGCGGGGTGTCGGCGTCTGCGCCGCATTGCCCGTCTCTGTGTCGATCACGGGCAGCGCCTACAGTTCTCCGTCTTCGAATGCCTGCTCGAGCCCGCTGAATGGGTTGTCATGCGCAACAAGCTGATGGAGGCGATAGATTCGGATCAGGACAGCTTGCGCTTCTACTTCCTTGGTGCCAACTGGAAAAGGCGCGTTGAGCATGTCGGCGCCAAGCCCTCGTACGATCCGGAGGGGACGCTCCTGCTATAGCAGCCTACTCATGCTCTTCCGCGAACCCTAAGTTCCCGCCATTTTCATGGAGGGTCCGCGCACGCCCGAACATCCAAAAGGTCAACCATTTAGATTCTCACTGAATGCTTTGCGCGTGTTCGTAAAGTCTCCTATTCATAGATCCGCGCAGAGCTCGACCTAAGCTATTCTTTTAAAATGCGTTATAGTAGTGCCGTCGCGCCCCGCAAAGGACGGCCGCGCAGCAGTCGGCTCTTCAGCCTGCTTTGAAGTATGCCGTGCAGGGAGTGAATCAGTACTATGCGGGCCTCGGTGTAGGCGCGTCACAGCCGACACGGCAGTTGCTGGCCAC
>JBATYG010000584.1:0-3119 GCA_049673945.1 Occallatibacter sp. | reverse complement strand
ATTCGTTGACGGTGAGATCGAAGCGCATGCGAGGCGCGACGCCGAAGACGGTGGCGAAGCGCAGCGGTGTTGGGCTCCAGGTGGCTGAGTGTCCTGAGGCGAGGAGGGCCTGTTCAACGGCAACTTTGGTCTCGGCGTAGAGCGAGACGGGCGCGAGCTCGGAGTCTTCGTCGACGTATTTGGTTGCGTCTTTCATCTTGCCGTAGTTGCTGCAGGTGGAGGCGAAGACGAAGCGCGAGACGCCGGCTTTGCGGGCCTCGTCGATGAGGGCGAGGGAGCTGGTGAGATTGACGGTGCGTGCGACGTCCGGCTGGCGCGCGCATGCGGGGTCGCCGACGATGGCGGCAAGATGCACGACCGCTTCGCGGCCCTTGAGAGCAGCGGCGCGAGCTTGAGGCGAACAGATGTCGCCACGGAGGAATTCGAACTTGGGGTTGGCCCAGACACCGAGAAGTGTTTCGCCGCCGTGAAGAAGCGTGTCGAGCACGCGAACGTGATGCCCCTCTTCGAGGAGCAGAGGCACCAGGGTCGATCCAATATAACCAGCACCGCCTGTAACCAATATCTTCATCTCTTTGAGTTTCCTTCTTGAGGGTTATTTTTGCTCTAGTTCGAAGGTGTTAGAGGCCCAGTTGCGGGTTTGGCGGGGTCTGGGTGACGGGACCGCCGCGAGGATCAGAGGAGCTCGATGAGGCCCTTTTCTTCCCAGCGGAGCAGGTAGGCGAGCGCATCCGCTTCCGGAAGACCAATGTGGCCGGCGACGGCCCGGGCGCTGACAGGGCGCTCGAGAGCCGGGATGAAGTCCATTAGACTTCGTAGTTTACGGCGCTTTTCCGAGAGCTCGTCACCCAGGGCGATTTGGCCATAGTCAACGTAGAGATCATACCGCGGATTGGACAGGCAGATGTTACCTTCGAACTTCCTGACGATGATGGGGGACGATTCGAGACGGTCGATGGCTCCAATGAGGGCGCTGACGGCTTCTTCGAGGCGCTCGGGCCGGATGCGGGCGGCGGAGTCGAGGCTGGAGTGGTACTCGGGGTAGGGGAAGCGGGAGAAGGAGAGCATGGGGATGCCGTAGTTTTCCCACACGTACTCGTCGTTGACGATGATGCTTTCGAAGGGGCCGGTGCGATAGGCGAGGCCGAGGTCGTCGAGGCTGGCTTTGAGGGCGTGCAGGAGGCTCACCATGGGCCGGCGGGAGTCCTGGAGGGCGAGCGGCGTGTCGGAGCCGAGCATCTCAAGGAAGACACCTTCGAGCAGTTGCGCGCGGCGATGCGGGTCAAGCTGGGCGAGGTAGAGCTCGGAGCCGATGATGCCCGGAGAGAGTACGAGCGAGTAGCTGAATTTAGTCTGGCGGTTGCGAAGCCGACGCATGACTTCGAGGCCGACAACGCAGCCGGCGAGGCCGTCATTGGCGACGCCGGCGTGGTCGAGATTGCCGCCGAGGACGATGGTGTAGTCAGTCGTGCCCTTATGCGTGTACTCGAGTATCTTGAGCGTGCCGGGTGCTTCAATGGTGCGGATGACGACTTCGTAGCTGCCGGGCGTGAGCGTGTCATAGAGGCGCTTGGGCATGCAGAATCCCCAGTCGCGCGACCAGCAGCGGAACTGCTGGCGGTAGTGGAAGGGGATGGAGTCGGGGTTGCGGTGGTCGTAGAAGAGGTGATTCTTCAGCTCTTCGAAATCGACAGTGCCGGAAAAAGGAGCGGAGAGGGCGATGACGCCGAGGGGATGCGCGGCGCCATCGTAGATGAGCCGGCCGTCCCTGAGGATCTTCGCTTCGGCGATGTCCCAAGAAGGCGGGATCGCCCAGCCGTTGTGCTCGGTGGTCTGCGGAACCGAGATGACGCGAAAGGGCAGTTCCTTACACAGAGATTCGACGGCCTTGTCGTAGCCGATGGCGCAGACGGCGCGGTTAAGCGGCGTGAGCTCATCGAGAATTTGCATCATTATCTTCATGGGCGGTCTAGTTCTTCATGGGCCGGTCTAACTGGGCAGGTTTAGCTGGGCAGGTCGTTGGTGTCGAGGCGCGGCAGAGCGAGCCTGTCATCGGTGTCGAGGTTGGCCATGCGCGGCTCAACCGTGAAGCCGAGTTGGCAGCCGCGCGGGCGCAGCACATCGAGAAGCGACTGATTGTAGCCGCCGTAGGGATAGCCTATGGTCCAGTTGTCGGGCCGGACGCCGAAGCGGTTGAGAAAGTGCAGGGCACGATCGGTCTCGTCGACCTGCTGCGCGGGCGTGAGCGAGTCAAGCCAGGCGTGGGCGTAGCCGTGGCTGCCGATGTGCATCCCGTGGCGGCGCATGCAGTCGATTTGTTCGAGCGACATGTAGAGCTCGACGGCGAAGGCAGCTTCATCGGCGGTGACATAGCGCGCAAAGAGGCGGCGCACTACTTCATTGCGAACAGGCCCCGGCAGCTCGCGCTGCAGAAGCCGCTTGAGGACGATGACCTCGTGCGGGTCGTAGCGATGAACTTCGGTGACAAGGGCGTAATACTCTTCCCTGCTCTTCAACTCAAAGCTGGAACGGAATTCTTCGAGATCGAGGAAAAGCTGATCCAGAAGCGCAGGCACGTCAGGCATGGCGGCAAGCACGAACTGAATCTTGTTGACGTCGAGAACTGTGTGCTCGAGCACGGCTTGCGCAGGCGGAAAAAAGCAGCCCCGGATGCCGCGCGCATCGAGCATGGGAAACGCGTTAAGGAAATGGTCGGTGTAGCCATCGTCAAAGGTAAGAAGAATCGCGTTGGGAGGAAGCTGCGTGGCCGGCGACTCGACTGCCTCGATCAGGTCTTCGACGGAGACGGGTGTGTAGTGAGCCTGGATGTGATCGAGCTGGCGGGTAAAGCGCTCGAGCGAGAGGCCCTTGATGGCCGGATAGCGCGAGCGCGCAAGGTCGCGCACGTAGTGATACATCACGATGGTGACGGTTCGACTCATTCGGGAGGCTACTTTCAGGAGGTTACCAGGCGCTGAGTCCGCCATCGACAACGAGGCAATGGCCGGTAACGTAGCTTGAGGCATCCGAGGCGAGATAGACAAGCGCGCCTACCATTTCGTCTCCGTTGGCCATGCGGCCAAGGGGTACGCGCGCGGAGTAGCGGGCCTTAAAGGTAT
>JBATYG010000583.1:0-1581 GCA_049673945.1 Occallatibacter sp. | reverse complement strand
TTGTCCGCAACAATTCGCCTGCCATACTCGCGCGAGGCCCTCTCATCCTCGGCGTCTGCGCCTTCGCGCTCTGGCTTGGCGGCATGACCCTCGCCCTTACCGGAGCAGCGACTCCCGGCCTCATCGTGAGGCTCATCGCCATTGCCCTCGCCGTTGCGGCAACCCTGCGCCGTTCCTCGCTGCTCTCGTGGACACTCCTCGCCATGCTTGCGGGCATCGAGCTTGGCCTCGATGCGCCCCACGCCGCCGCGCAGACGCGCTTCCTCGGCGACCTTTTCCTGCGCCTCATCCGCATGATCGTCGCGCCCCTGCTCTTTGCCACCATCACCACCGGCATCGCCGGGCACGGACAGTTGCGCAGCATCGGGCGCATTGCCATCAAGGCACTGGTGTACTTCGAAATCGTCACCACCCTCGGCCTCATCATCGGGGCCACAGCAATTTCGCTCTCTGGCGTGGGCTGGGGAGTCGCCCTCTCCGGTACCTCCGTGGTTGCTCCCGCCACACAGCCGGCGCAAAGCTGGCAGCAGATCGTCCTCAATATCTTTCCGGAAAACATCGCGCAGGCAGTTGCGCAAAATCAGGTTCTTGAGGTCGCAGTCTTTTCTGTCCTCTTCGCCACGGCGCTCGCGATGCTGCCCGAGAGCAAACGCGCTCCGCTCATTCCCGTGCTGCAGGCACTCACCGACACCATGTTTCAGCTCACGCGCATCGTCATGTACCTCGCGCCGGTGGCCGCAGGCGCCGCGCTGGCTTACACCGTCGGCGGAATGGGCCTGCATGCCATGCTGCCTCTCGCCGGCCTCGTCGCCACCTTCTACGCAGCGCTCATTGCCTTCACGCTGCTCGTCCAGCTTCCAAGTCTTGTCGTTTTCAGGATTCCCCTGCGCGGTTTTATCGCCGCCGTCGCTGAGCCGGCTTCCATCGGTTTCGCCACCACCACCTCCGAGGCCGCCCTTCCCCTGGCGATGGAGCGCATGGAAGAGTTCGGCGTGCCGCGCTGGATCGTCTCCTTCGTCATCCCCACCGGCTACAGCTTCAATCTCACCGGCTCCAGCGTCTACCTGTCGATTGCAGCGGTTTTCTGCGCGCAGGCCGCGGGCATTCATCTCACGTTGGGGCAACTGGCCGCCATGCTCGCGGTTCTTATGCTCGCCAGCAAAGGTGTAGCAGGCGTACCGCGCGCTTCGCTCGTCGTGCTGCTGGCCACCGCCGGCGCCGTACACCTGCCCAGCGCGCCCATTCTGCTCATCCTCGGCGTCGATACCCTCATGGACATGGGCCGCACCCTGATGAACGTCGTTGGCAACTGTATTGCCTCGACCATCATCGCACGTAGTGAGGATCGGCTTCTGACCGCGCAGGGTTGACGACTTTCGCAGGCAAAGGAGAAACGTGCTTCCCGCTGCCCTTCTTCTCGGCATTGTCGCCGGCCTCCGCTCCATGCTCGCACCCGCGCTCGTTAGCTGGTTTGCCTGGACCGGCGCTCTGCCCGTGGCGGCTACGCCGCTGGCTTTCATGGGCTACCGCTTCACGCCCTTCATCCTCACAGCCTTCGCGCTCGGCGAACTCGTCGTCGAC
>JBATYG010000582.1:0-3114 GCA_049673945.1 Occallatibacter sp. | reverse complement strand
GGTCCAGACCTTGTGGTTATCAACGAATTCACCCTGATCGTTGACGGGGCGGTTGGTGAAGCTATGTGCCCGAGGATCGAGCATGCCGTCTGGCTTGAGGAATCCGCTGTGGTAGATCTCCTTGCCGCTTTCATCCTTGACGGTGAATTCAACCCAGGCTTCGTAGAGGTCGCGGACCTCGGGGATCAGGGAGTGGCCAATGTTCTTGTTCTGAATGACGACCCAGGCATCGACGATCTCATTGGGTTTGAGCGTGTAGGGGACGCTGCCGAGAGGCGCGATCAGCTTGTTGTCGTTCTCCCTGCGCAGGGCGAAGATGTCCACGTTGAGGTAATTGCCCGCGCGCAGGAACTCGATGGTTTTCTTGAGCTGCTCATCGAAGCCGTAGTAAAACGGGACGGCGGTGTTGCCGGCGAGCCAGCGATGCGAGGCAAAAGTGCCATTCTTGGCGCCGTAATCAGGGAGGGTGAGCGCGTTGCGCTTCATGTGGCAACCCTGGCAGGTAGTGAAGTCGGCGGAATAGAAACTGAGCGGGTTGCGCTTTGAGAACTTCGACTGCTGCCACTCGTCATAAACGGTGAAGGCGCTGATGAACTTGTAGTCGTTGAGGGTGGCGGGCAGGTTGGCTTTGTGGCAGGCGGCGCAGAACTCCGGCTTGTGCATGAAGTCGTGCATCACGGCCTTGGAGTGACGGTCGGGGTGGCGGAGAATTTCGTCGAAGGAGACCATGCCGGGGATGCGCTTGCCGTTTTCATCGACGATGACGGAGGGCACGCCCATGGTGGCGCTGGCATTGCCCTCGGTGGAATTGAGGGCAACGACGGAGTGGCAGGTCATGCAGGTGAGGCCGTCGGAGTCGAATTTTCCGCGATCGACCTGGGAATTCTCAGTGAGCCCGCCGGAGAGAACGCCGATGGGATTGTGGCAACTATCGCAATGCCGCGCGAAGGCGATGCCGCGTTGCTTGTCGTTAATGAGCAGGTTGACGCTGGTGCGGTAGAAGGGCGTACGGAATGAATTGGAGTGGAGCGCCTGGCGCCATTGGCTGTAAGCCTCCTGATGGCAGGTGCCGCAGTACTCCGCGGTGGGAAATGCATCGGGCTGCAGAAAGCCCTCGCCCTGCACCTGAATGTTGCCCGGTGTGAAGGGACTGAGTTTGCCGTAGTGATAGTTGTAGCTGGGCGCGACGGTAGCGTTCCAGGCTTTGCGGTCGGCGGCGGACTTTTCTTCAGCCTGGGCGTGCATTTTGGCCCATGCCTCCTGCATGGCGGGAGTCTCGGGGCCGGCGCTGGGCTGAGGCAGCGGGCCATTTGGGCCGGTGGCGGGCACCTGCTGCGCGAGGGCCAGTCCGGCGGTGAGGCATGAGGCCAGCAGAACGAGTGTCGAGGTGAAGAGCTTCTTCATGCTTACTTACCTGCATGCGGCGTTGCTGCTTTTGGGGCCGGATGTTGTTGCGCTGCGATGGCGTCGTAGACGCTGGGGATGAGGCCTTTGCCTTCCTCGATGGCGAAGTAGCGGTCGATGCCCGGGAGAGTGTAGGTTTCAGTTGCGCCATCGGGCCAGTGAATCTCTACCTTGTCGACGGTCGTGTTGCTGCCGAGACCGAAGTGAAGACGCAGGTCGCTCGAAGACTCGAAGCTGCCGCCGCTCATGACGTCGCCACGCTGGCGGACTCCACCGCTGGTGAGGTAAACGCGGGATCCGATGGCGTCGCGGGGGCTCTTGGGGCCACCGGTAAGCGCGAGGCCGACCCAGTGGTTGTGGTCGTCGCTGACGTTGCGCAGCAGCACGGGCGTGTGATCGATGCAATTAATGACGACGTCGATTTTTCCGTCGTTGAAGAGATCGCCGAAAGCCGCGCCGCGGGCGGGGATAACGTCGGCGAGACCGGTGCCCTCGACGGGAGGCATGACCTGGAATTTCTTGCCGTGATCGATGTTGTGGAAGAGCAGAGGACGCTCAGCCCACGAGGTTCCCCAGTTGTGCTGATCGACCTGGGGGTAGACGTGGCCGCTGACAAACATCAGATCTTTCCAGCCGTCGTTGTCGTAGTCAAAGAACTCGGTACCCCAGCTGAGGAAGGGGTACGTGGGCTCGGCGATGCCCATCTGCGGCGTGATGTCGACGAAGTTTGCGTCGCCATCGTTCCGGTAGAGGGTCTTGTAATCATCAGAGAACGTGGTGGTGTAGAGGTCGAGGCGACCGTTGTTGGCGTAGTCGCCGACAGCAACGCCCATGCCGGCGGTTTCGCGCGCGTCCTGGTTGAGCGCGAAGCCGGAGTAGTAGCTGGCGTCCTGGAAGGTTCCGTTGCCCTTGTTGAGGTAGAGATAATTGGGCGATGAGTCGTCGGTGACGACGAGATCGACCTTGCCGTCATCGTTCATGTCGACGAAGGTGGAAGAGAAGCCATAGTAGTGGCGCTTGTCGCTGACGCCGGCTTTCTCGCTCACATCGGTGAATGTGCCGTCGCCATTGTTGTGGAAGAGATGATCGGGCTCGCCGGGCAGGCCGCGCGGACCGCAGAGAGTCTGGAAGCCGCGGTAGGAGCAGTTGGCATAGCCGACAGCCTTGGAGCCGGAGAGCGGCAGGTTGTTCATATCCCAGTGCACGTAGCCGGGAACGAAGATGTCGAGCCGGCCGTCGCCGTCATAGTCGCCGAAGCTGGGGCCAGTGGACCAGTTG
This sequence comes from Occallatibacter sp., assembly GCA_049673945.1. Lineage (GTDB taxonomy): Bacteria > Acidobacteriota > Terriglobia > Terriglobales > Acidobacteriaceae > Telmatobacter. The sequence continues at coordinate 432 of JBATYG010000582.1, read as the reverse complement.
CCGAGGGTGACGCCGGCCTTTTCGGCAACGTCGGTAAATGTGCCGTCGTGATTGTTGTGGTAGAGGCGGTTTTTGCCGTAGTTGGCCACGTAGAGATCGGGCCAGCCGTCGTTATCGTAGTCGCCGACGGCGACGCCGAAGCCCCAGCGATCATTGGTGACGCCGGCTTGCTCGGCCACATTGGTGAAGGTGCCGTCGTGGTTGTTATGGAAGAGCGCGGCGTGGGGCGGCTCGGTTTTGCCGCTAAGGGCATCGAAGGTGGAGCCGTTGACGATGTAAATGTCGAGCCAGCCATCGTGGTCGTAGTCGATGAGGGCGATGCCAGAGCCAATAGTCTCAAGGATGTAGGACTTTTGCGGGCTGCCCATGGTGTGCTTCCAAGTGGTGAGGCCAGCCTTTTCGGAGATGTCCTTGAAGATGACGGGGCCGTCT
>JBATYG010000581.1:0-7209 GCA_049673945.1 Occallatibacter sp. | reverse complement strand
GGCTTAACGAGCGCGGCCGGTGTTGCGGTCGACGCGACGGGCAATGTCTACGTCGTCTCAAATGTCGATGGCGGATCGATCCTGAAAGAGACTTCAGCGTCCGGCAGCTATACGCTGAGCGCAATCGGCACGCTCTCATCAGACGCCGTTCCTTTTGGCATCAGCGTAGACGCCGTAGGCAATGTTTATGTGACAAGCATCAGCAGCACATCCGCGGGAATCGTCAAACTTGCGCCTTCGAGCGGAGGGTACGTTCAGTCTGCCGTCGCAGTCACCGGGCTGAATCAGTCTCAGGCGATCACCACCGATGCTGCCGGCAATCTCTACGTCGCCGACTCCGGCAACTTTCGCGTCGTCAAGCTCGACTTCGCCGACCCGCCGAGTCTCACGTTCGCCGCCACGCCTGTGGGCTCTACGAGCTCTGACAGTCCGCAGACCGTTACGCTCCAAAACATCGGCAACGCCGATCTGGCGTTGCCCGTTCCTGCTTCCGGCAGCAATCCCAGCATTACCGCCAACTTCACGCTCGACGACAATGCGCCTTCGGCGTGCCCCGTGGTTGCAGCCAGCGCATCGAACCCTGGCGTGGTCGCCGCGGGTTCCTCCTGCGCGCTCGCCGTCAGCTTTACCCCCAAAACCTCGGGTGCGATCACCGGTTCCCTCGTCCTCACAGACAACGCACTCAACGCCGCCGCTCCCGGTTACACCGCGCAGACCATCCTGCTGAGCGGCACCGCTACTCCCGGGCCGGCGACGATGCTGTCGCCTGCACCGGGCAGCACGCTTGCCGCTGGCAGCACTACCTTCACCTGGACTGCGGGCACGGGGGCCAGCTACTACTACCTGTGGGTAGGTACCACGCCCGGCAGCCACGATCTGGTCGAGCTAGGAACCTCGACCACAAGCTACAGCCGCACCCTGCCCGCCAACGGAGCCGCGATCTACGTGCGCCTCTACTCAGTCATCGGCGGCGCGCTGCAGTACAACGACTACACCTACTCCGAGGCCGGCGGAGGCGTTCCCGCCACAATAACAACTCCAGCGCCGGGCAGCACGCTGACTTCAGCCACGCCGACCTTTACCTGGAGCTCCGGCACCAACGTCAGCTATTACTACCTGTGGGTTGGCACCACGCCCGGCAGCAACAATCTGATCGAGTACGGCACATCAGGCACAACCCTGACGCACACGGTGCCCACCACCGGCGCTACCATCTACGTGCGTCTCTTCTCGCAGATCAACGGCAAACTGCAGTACACCGACTACACCTACACAGAAGCCGGCGGAGGCGTTCCCGCCACCATAACAACTCCAGCGCCGGGCAGCACACTTGCCACCGGCAGCACCACCTTTACGTGGAGCACCGGCACCAACGTCAGCTATTACTACCTGTGGGTAGGCACTACGCCCGGCGGCCACGATGTGGTTGAGCTGGGAACCACCAACACCAGCTACACACATACGGTTCCCACTACCGGAGCGCCACTCTACGTGCGCCTCTACTCGCAGATCAACGGGGCCTTGCAATATAGCGACTACACCTACACCGAGGCTGGCGGAGGCGTTCCCGCCACAATAACAACTCCAGCGCCGGGCAGCACGCTCACATCTGCCGCCGCCACCTTCACCTGGAGTGCGGGGACCGGCGTCAGCTACTACTACCTGTGGGTTGGCACCACGCCCGGCGGTCACAACGTCATCGAGCTGGGAACCACTGGCACCACCTACACACACCTGGTACCCACCACCGGAGCGCCCCTCTACGTGCGCCTCTACTCGGTGATCAACGGCGCGCTCCAGTACAACGACTACAGCTACACGGAGGCCGGTCAATAACCGGTGGGCCTGCCTCCGATCCTCTCTTCGATTCCAGATCGCATAATCTTGAATCGCCAAAAAACAAGACGGGCGCCCCGATCTTCCGGAGCGCCCGTCTTCCCCCTGAAATTCTGCTTCAGTCCTGCGTGTTGGTGATCTGGTTCCAGCCCGCCGGCGGTGTGCCGCCAGTGCCGCCGTCGTCGGCGCCGCCCGAGGACTTTACCTTTACCGCACCGTACTCGAACTGGATGTCCGTATACCGGGCCGGATTGCCGTTCTCTGCCGAGGAGCTGGCGGCAACCGTGAGCGACTCGATTGCCACTTCGTTGAAATCAAACTCCGTCGTCGATCCATCGCGGTCGCTCACGATGAGCGAGCAGCTCTGGAAGTGCTGGCCCTGCGCTGTGGGCAGCACCAGGGGTTGAAACGCCGTCAGCGCCGCATGTACTTCCAGCGGCTGGAACGTCACCTTGCCCGCGCCCGCACCACCCGACTGCGACCCAATATTCAAACTCTGCGTCAGGCCAAAGGTAAAGTAGCTGACATTGAACTGCACCGAACTGCTCGATCCCGTGCAGCTCAACGAACCCACCGGTTTGGCAGATGCCATCGAACCGGCCGACAGCGCGAATGTAGTGATCGCGGCCAGAAGACTACTGCGACTCTTCATCAAAAGAGACTCCCTTTAAAAAGTGTGATTGCGAACATCTCGAAGGTTAGCAAGCTGTCGGCGCTTCTCTTCGTCCCACTTTCGGGTCAAGGCCGTTACTTAGGGAACGGGCGTCTTCAGGCCTATTGCGTGCGGTATTTACTTACTATTAAAGGGCGCCCTCCGTTGAGTTTTTTCGATAATGCTGCTTGCGCTTCGCGTCCATTCCCAGCACAATGGGGGCGAATCTTTCACCTGCATCTACGCGAGGAAAGTCACGTGATCGGTTGCACGCTGCCGGCCTCTGCTCTCGTCAGGGTCATCTCTCAGCTTTGCATTCAAAGCGCTCGGAGGGTTCTTCCGCTTTTCACCTGCCTTGCGCTTCTCTGCTGCTTCTTGCCTGAGCTGCACGCCGCCGCGCCTGATCGCGCCACGCCCGGTCAAGTCGTGCCCGATCAGGCCCTGCCTGATCGCGTCGCGCCCGACGCCAACATGGCGCGCATGCAGACGCTACCCAATCAGCATCCGCTCTGGGCAAGCCAGGCAAACGGCATTGCGCCTGTTCCCTCGGGCGAATCAATCAATCAACTTACGCTCGTGCTTGCCCGCTCGGCGCAACAGCAGGCCGCCTTCGAGCAGTTTCTCGCCGACCAGCAGAATCCGGCATCGCCGGAGTACCATCACTGGCTTACGCCGGCCGAGGTGGGCGAACGCTTCGGCGTCTCGGACACGGACGTCGCCGCCGTTACCGCGTGGCTCCAGTCGCAGGGGCTCACCGTCAACTGGATCGCGCCCAGCAGGCTCTTCATCGGCTTTGGCGGCGCCGCCGCCAGTGTTAACCGCGCCTTTCACACCGAGCTGCGTACCTACCGTGTCAACGGCGTCGCGCGCATGTCGATCTCCTCCGATCCGCAGATCCCGCAGGCTCTCGCGCCGGTGATCAAGGCCATCCGCGGGCTCTACAGCATCGATGAGCAGCCGCAGTACATCGCCGCGCCCGCGCAGCTGGCGTCTCCGGAGATCACATTCAGTTCCGGCCATTTCATCGGACCGGGCGACTTCAACGTCATCTACGACGTCCCATCGCCGACTTATAACGGTTCCGGCGTGACCATCGGCATCGTGGGGGAGGCCCGCACCGATGCCGCCGACTTCGATAACTTCAAGGCGCGTGTCGGCAGCACGTTCAGCGACCCTACCGAGGTAGTCCCCACAGCCTTCGGCGGCGTCGATCCCGGCCCGGCCTTCACCGCGCCCACCTCTCTCTCTCTTGAAGATCAGGCCGAAGCGACCCTCGATGTAATGCGCACGGGCTCGGTTGCTCCGGCGGCGAAACTGCTTCTGGTCGTCGCTACTGCGGCCAGCGGTGGAATTGGAACAGACGCGCAGTATTTGGTGAACACCACACCTCTTCCCGCTCAGATCATGTCGATCAGTTTCGGGGCGTGCGAGTCTGCCGCGGGCTCGGCGGGCGTGAGCTACTGGGACTCCCTCTTTCAGCAGGCTGCGGCCGAAGGCATCTCCGTCTTCGTCTCCTCGGGTGACTCCGGCGCAGCCGGCTGCGATACCGCCTTTGCCGCGCCGCCCGCGTCGGCCATGGCGAATAGTCCGAACTACATCTGCTCCTCCAGCTATGCCACATGCGTCGGCGGAACCGAATTCAACGACACCACGAACCCGGCGACCTACTGGGGAAGCGTTTCGGGTCCCTCAACCAGCGCGCTGGGTTACATCCCCGAGGGCGCATGGAACGAGTCCTGGAACGGAACCGTAAGCAGCATTGCCGCCACCGGTGGCGGCGTGAGCGGGTACGTTGCCACGCCATCGTGGCAGAATGGCGTCACCGGCGTGCCTGCGGCGAACGCCGGCCGCTACACGCCGGATATCTCCTTCTCCGCATCCGCGCACGATGGCTACTTTGGCTGCATGGCGGCTGCCAGTGCGCCGTGCACGATCACTAACGGCAGCTTTTATTTCACGGCGTTTTCGGGCACCTCTGCCGCCGCGCCGGGCATGGCCGGCATTACCGCGCTGCTGGACCAGGAGCTCGGCACCGGGCAGGGCAATCTGAATCCTGGCCTGTATCAGATGCTCAGCGGCGCACCCGACGCCTTTCACGACGTGACCCTCGCCTCAAGCGGCATAGCGTCCTGCGATCTCAACACTCCGAGCATGTGCAACAACAGTATCGGAGGACCCACCGGACTCACGGGCAGCCAGCCCGGCTACGCCATCGGCACGGGCTACGACGAGGCCACCGGCCTTGGCTCGCTCGATGCTGCGAACTTTGTGAACGCTATTGCCGGCTCGCTCGTTGTGCCGTCTGTCACCGTCACACCGGGCGCCTTCGCCATTCACGCCACGCAGCCGCTCTCCGTCACGGTCACGCTTGCCGCAGCATCGGGCGATCCTGCCCCAACGGGCACCGCGCGTCTCGTCATCGACTCCTACACCTCCGCCGCTACGTCTCTCTCCGGCGGGTCGGCCACGATCGTCGTTCCCGCGCTCTCGCTGCCCGCCAGCATCAACGACTACGTCATCACCGCGGAGTACCAGCCGGACGCCGCCGGCTCCGCCTACTACCGCGCCGCCACAGGCACCTCTACGGTCAACGTCAATTTCATCGACCCCATTATCACGGTGGGCGCCTCCTCCAACAGCATCACGACGGCGCAGAACGTCACCGTTACCGCGCAGGTCGATGGCGGCGGCACTCCCACGCCCACCGGAACCGTCGAGTTCGATCTGCTGCTGCTCGTGGGAACAGGCCTTTACGACGCTTCCGCGCCAGTCTCCGCGGGCACCGCAACCATCGTGATACCTGCCGGCCTGCTGCCACCTGGTCAGAACGCCATTAGCGCGATGTATACGCCGGACGCGCAGGCCTCCGTCATCTACGCCAGCGCGGCGAATGCCAACCAAGTCAACATCAGCGTGACCCAGGGCCCCAAGACCACGCCGACCGTCACCGTCCTGCCGGGCGAGACTTCGCTCACATCCCTGCAGTCTCTGACCGTCAACGTTGCGGTCACCGGCGCCGTCACCGCCAACGGCAATGTCGCCCTTACCTGCGGCAGCTTTACCTCCGGACCGGCGAACCTAGTCAATGGCGCCGCATCCATCGTTGTGCCCGCGGGTGTATTGCCGGTAGGGGTCGACACACTCACCGTGAGCTATGGCGGCGACTTGAACAACAACGCCGCCAGGGGCATGGCGACGGTCACGGTTACCGCGCCCCCAAAGGTGACACCCACTGTCACTGCAACGCCGGGCTCTTCCACGATCTCGACGCTCGATGTGGCCAACGTCGCGGTTGCCGTTGGGGCGGCGATCGGCTATCCCACGCCGACGGGCACTATCACCGTCACGAGCGGTTCCTACAGCCAGGTCCCGCAAGCTCTCATGCAGGGATCGGTCAACATCGAAATCGGCAGCAACACGCTGCCGCTCGGTGTCGATACGGTCAACTTCTCTTACTCCGGCGACAGCTACTACAACCCCGCGAGCGGGTCGACTTCGATCACCGTCATTTCCCCCGGCTTCACTATTGCCGGGGCGCCCGTCACCATCTTTGTGCCGGGTGCAACCGGCACGAGCCAGATCACGGTTACGCCCAGCGGAGACTTCGCAGGCACGGTTAGTCTCTCTGCGGCCCTCACCTCCAGCCCCGCCGGCGCGGTCGATCCTCCCGTGCTCGCGATCAGCTCCCCCGTTTTGCTTAACGGCGGAACAACGCCCACCTCGAGCACGCTCACCATCACCACGACCGTCGCTAAAAGCGCAGGCTTCACGGCGCCTGCGCGGCCGGGCGGCCGCTGGTACGCTGCGACGGGCGCAACGCTTGCCTGCCTTCTGGTTCTCTGGATTCCGCGGCGGCGTTTGCGCAATGTGCTCGGGGCTCTGGCCCTGCTGGCTGCGCTCTCAACCGGCATGCTTGCCTGCGGAGGCGGAGGCGGAGGCAGCGGTGGCGGCAGTGGCGGAGGCACGGCGAATCCCGGCACCACCCCCGGCAACTACGTCATCACGGTCACCGGCACCTCGGGCAGCATCACCACGACATGCACCGTGAACCTGGCCGTCCTGCAGTAAGCCGGTAGACTACGGGCCGTGAGCGCTGGTCGTTACCCGCAATTGCGGCCCGTAATTACGGCTCGTCTACTGCCCGTAATTGGCCCAGACGCGCAGCACCTTGCCGGCGGCGCTCATCTGCATCACTTCGGCTGTCGTTCCGCCGCGCACGTTGTTGGTGTAGCAGGCCACGATGGTTTCGACTCCCCACAGCGTATCGGTCAGGTCAAAGCGCAGATCGGCATACGCCGCGAGGCCGCGCTCAAAATACGCGCGCAGAGCGGGCTTGCCCTCCACGCGGCCATCGTTTCCGACCAGGCGTGCAGCTACGGGGGAGACCAGCACCACGTCGTCCTCGTAGTGCTCCATGATTCGCTCAAGGTCGTGGCTGTTCCACGCCGCAACCCACTCCCGCACAAACCCGCGCGCAAACTCTTCCTGCAAGGGCAACACGTTTCCCATGATCATTCGATTCTCGCCTATCGCGGCGTTTGCCTCGCGCATTTTGTTCCGAACCGGCCAATCCTGCCGGGCTCGCTGCCGGGTCTGGCTGTGCGCAATGAACGGTGCACTGCGAACTATGAACTCTTCTCGACCATGCGCTCGATTCTTCGATCGGGAATGAGCCAGATCAGGGCCACGAGCACATAAATGGCCTGCGCCATCCACCGCGT
>JBATYG010000580.1:0-6829 GCA_049673945.1 Occallatibacter sp. | reverse complement strand
TGGCTGCACCTCGGCGATCGCGGTCATCGCAAGCGGTTCCGGCTCCGGCAGCGACATGCCGATCGAGAGCGAATCCGTGCACACAATGCCCGTTACGCGATCGGCCAGCAACGTGACACCCTCAGCTGCCGACGCGGTGCCCGCCACCACCAGCGCGCTGCCTTTTGCCACGTCGAGAAGATCCGAGACCAGCACGCCAAAGTGCGGTCTGCGCCGCCCGCAGACAACCACAATCACCGGCGCGTCGGGATCGCCCAAGCCTCTGCCGAAAACCCCGCCGATATCCTCGACAGGCAGCAGTTCTCCCGCAGTGTGCAGCACGAGCCGCGTGCCCACTTGCTCGATGCGCGAAGCCTTGAGACGATCGATGCGCAATACATCGCCCAGCGGCAGCGCCGCGCGTCTGCCGCCGGCATCGACAAGCAGATACTCCTGCGCATGATCCGCCTCGGCAGCGGCGGCCGGGGAAGGAACGGCGGACGCTTCCGCGTTGTGGTAGATCCGCGCCCGCAGCGCAACCGCCGCAGGGTCGAGAATGAGCGCCAGGCCGCCATTGCCCAGGATCGTTGCGCCGCTGAAGAGACCGATGCCCTTCAACGCCGCGCTCAACGGCTTCACCACGATCTCTTCAGGATCGGCAAGTCCATCGACGACCAGGCCGAAACGGCGGCCGTCCACGTCAAGCACCACAATGAAGCGGTCGCGCCCGGGCGAGCCGTCGCGCTCGGATAACCCTTCGAGGCCCAGCAGACGATCGAGAAAGACGAGCGGCAGCAGCCGGTCGCGCAAGCGAAAGACCGCGGCATCGCCGATCCATTCAATTTGTTCAATCTGGTCAATCTGGTCAAGTTGACCGATTTGTTCGAACTGGTGAAGCGAATCGGTCTCGCCGATCTGATTCATCCCAATTTGCGGTGCAGAATTTCGATGCGCAACGCGCACAAGCTCAGACAGGGCGCCCTGCGGAAGAGCGAGGTTCTCACCCCCGCTGTGCACGATCAGCGCCGGAATGATGGCGAGCGTAAGCGGAATCCGCAGCCTTATCGCCGTTCCCTTTCCCACGGTTGAATCGATCTCGACGCGGCCGCCGATTTTCTCGACATTGGTGCGCACCACGTCCATGCCCACGCCGCGCCCGCTCACGGTGGTCACCGCCGATGCGGTTGAAAAGCCGGGCAGAAAGATGAGCTGCAGCACTTCGCCCTCCGAGAGCTCGCTGGCCTGCGCCGCCTCGATGAGTCCGCGCTCGATCGCCTTGCTGCGCACTCGCTCGACGGCAATGCCCGCGCCGTCATCGGCAATCTCGATCAGCACGTGGCTCCCTTGATGCATCGCGCGCAGCGTCAGTGTGCCTTCGGGGCTCTTGCCTGCGGCCTCACGCACCGCGGGTGGCTCGATACCGTGATCGAGTGCGTTGCGCACCGCGTGCGTCAGGGGATCCTTGATCGCCTCAAGCAGGCTCTTGTCGAGTTCCGTCTGCTGGCCCTTCATATCGAGCCGCACCCGCCGGCCAAGCAGTTGCGCAAGATCGCGCACCAGGCGCGGCATCTTTGAGAAGACCTGTGAAACCGGCTGCATGCGCGCCTTCATCACTGCTTCGCGCAGATCCGCGGTCACCATGTCGAGACGCCGCGAAAGATGCGTCATCCGCGCATCGGCCGCCGTTGCCTGCAGAACCTGGTTGCGCGTCAACACGAGCTCGCCCACCAGGTTCATGAGCCGGTTCAAAAGCACCACGTCGACGCGCAGTGTGCTCTCGGCCGCAAGGCTGCTCTCAGTCGCGGAACTGCTCTCAGGCCCTGCGCCGCCTGCGGGTGTCTCCCTCCGCGCGGCGTTTTCTGGCGCAGGCGCGGTTGTGGCGCGCGAAGTCTCCGCCACAGCCGCCGGCAACTCCTCAAGCCGGCCGATCAGCGCCGCGTCATCCCCCTCGCCTTCGCTGCCGTCCGCTTCAATCGAGCGAAGAATCGCGCGCAGGCCATCGAGCAGCCGCAGAAGTTCGGTAATGACCAATGCGCTCGCAGGCACGGCGCCCTCGCGCACCAAGCCGAGCAGGTTCTCGCCCGCGTGGGCCAGCTTCTCAAGGCGCGCAAAACCAAGAAAGCCCGTCGTTCCCTTGATCGTGTGCACCGAGCGGAAGATCTCGCCGATGAGCGCCGCGTCGGCGGGCTGCGCCTCAAGCTCCGTCAGGCAGCGCTCCATGCGATCCAGCCCTTCCTGGCTCTCGATAAGAAATTCCCTGATCAGATCGTCCATGAGAGATCGTCCATGACGAGATGGTTGACCCGCCATGAAAGCTCATCGGAAAAAGAGAGGCGAACTTCAGAACTGGCGCGGGATTGTACAGGGGCCGCGCCGATCGTTTAGCCTCAACGTTCATGGGCATTGCGGACAAGAGCCAGCAAACGCGCAACCACGATGTCGATGCCGCACTCAACGACCTGGTTGAACGCGCGCGCGCCGCGGCGCAGCACTCCTATTCCCCCTATTCGAGCTTTCGGGTCGGCGCGGCCATCCAGCTCGACAACGGCGAAATCGTCACCGGCACCAATGTCGAAAACGTGAGCTACGGCCTCACCATCTGCGCTGAGCGAGCGGCGATCGTGCAGGCCGTTTCCCGCTTTGGACCGGGCGTGCGCATCATCGCCGCAGCGGTAGCCAACCTCAATGGCGAGGCCAGTCCGCCCTGCGGAGCCTGCCGCCAGTGCATGGCGGAGTTCATGCGACCCGATGCGTCCGTCATCTTTCCCGTCGCCGACGGAATGCGCGTAATGACCTTTGGCGAACTGATGCCCCTGGGCGGCGAGATGAAACTGAAGTGAATTCGAGCGCACTTCGCTACAGATCAGCACTTCGCTACAGATCAATCGTTGGATGATAACCGCATGAGCACCCCTGGCGCCTCTTCCTCTCCGATTCACATGATCGACCTGATCGCAAAGAAGCGCGATGGGGGTGAGCTCGACGCGCACGAGATCGCGTTTCTCGTGGCGGGCACAGTCGATGGCTCCATTCCGCTGGAGCAGCTTGCAGCATGGCTCATGGCGGCGCGTCTGCGCGGCCTTTCACTCACCGAAGCGCAGGCGCTTACGCTCGCGATGCGCAACTCCGGCGAGACCTTTGACCCCAGCCGACTCGGCAGAAGCGCGGTAGACAAGCACTCGACCGGCGGCGTGGGCGACAAGACGAGCCTGCTCATCGCGCCGATTGCCGCGGCCTGCGGCGTGGCGGTGCCCATGATCAGCGGGCGCGCGCTTGGCCACACCGGCGGTACGCTCGACAAGCTCGAATCCATTCCCGGTTTTCGCACCGCGCTCACATTGCCTGAATTCGAAGCGGTGCTCGCCCGCTGCGGCGCCGCCATCGTGAGCCAGACACCCACGCTGGTGCCTGCCGATCGCGTGCTCTACGCGCTGCGCGACCGCACCGGCACGGTCGAAAGCCCCGGACTCATCTGCGCGTCGATCCTCAGCAAGAAACTTGCGGCGGGCCTTGACGCGTTGGTTCTCGATGTGAAGACCGGCTCCGGCGCATTTCTGCGCGACCGCAAGGAAGCCGACTACCTCGCCGCACTGCTTGTGGCGACCGCCGAAGCCGCCGGCACCCGCACGGTTGCCTTGATGACCGACATGGGGCAACCCCTCGGCCGCTCTGCCGGCAACTGGATCGAGGTTGCCGAGTGTGTCGAGCTCCTGCGAGGCGCGCGGCCCGAAAGCAGCGAGGACCTGCGCGAGCTCTCGCTGATTCTTGCCGGGTGGATGATCCACCTTGGCGGCGAGGCAGCCACGCCGGAGGCTGGTTATCAACGCGCGGCGGGCGTTCTCACTGACGGCCACGCGCTCCGCATCTTTCTTGCGATGGTCGAAGCGCAGGGTGGCGACGTGCGCGTCTTCGACAACATGGAGAGCTTTCACCGTCCCGGCGCAACCGAGGTGCTGCCTGCCTGGCAAAGCGGCTACGTTGCCGCAATGGATACGACGGCACTGGGCTGGGCCGTGCAGCGGCTCGGCGCCGGCCGCACCAGGGCCGGCGAGCCGGTCGATCCCCACGCAGGCATCGTCTTCCACGCCCGCCGCAGCGCGCGCGTTCAAAGCGGCGAGCCTTTCGCCACGCTCTTCGCGACAAGCCACAATCTGCTGGCGGACGCGGCCCAGCGCGTGCGCCAGGCCATCCTCATTGCGGAGGCCGCGCCCGAGCCGGTGCCGCTGGTGAGCGGCGTCTTCACCCGCGAAAGCGCTGAAGCCGCCCTTCGTAATGCTGTAAGGTAATCGCATACACCAGAGAGTTGCCGGACGGTTGTCATCGATCGCAGTCCATGGGGATTGCAATTCGCTCGCCCACTCATCGTGCAACGCTGCCGAAGAAGGAGAGCTCGCTGTGGGCCGATTTACTGGAGTGCTGGGAATACTCGCGGTGCTGTGCGCGGCATGGCTCGGGTCAACCGATCGCAAACATATCCGCTGGCGCACTGTGGTATGGGGTCTGGGACTGCAGATTCTCTTCGCCTTCTGCGTGCTGCGCTTTGACTACGGACAGCGCGCGATGGCCTGGGCCGGCGACGTTGTCAACAACATGCTGCACTCCACCGAGGCCGGCACCGAGGTGCTCTTCGGCGCGCTGGGCACGCCCAACACCTCGTTCGGTTCGATCTTCGCCTTCCAGGTTCTGCCCACCATCATCTTCATCTCGGCTTTTTTTGCCGTGCTCTATCACATCGGCGTCATGCAGGTGATCATCCGGGGCCTCGCATGGGTGATGCTCAAGACGATGGCCATCTCGGGCGCGGAAAGCATGAACGTGGCCGCGTCGATCTTCATGGGCCAGACCGAAGCGCCGCTCACCATCCGGCCGTTTCTCTCCAAAGCCACGCGCAGCGAACTGATGACGATCATGACCAGCGGCATGGCCCACGTCTCGGGCGGCATCATGGCGATGTATATCGCGCAGGGAGTCGCGGCCAAGCATCTGCTCGCAGCGGTCATCATGACTTCCCCGGGAACCATCCTGCTCTCGAAGATGCTCGTGCCGGAGACAGAGACGCCGGCCACCGAAGGCAAGGTCATTATCCCCGAGCAAGAAGAGCACAAGGACGAGAACCTCATTGGAGCCATCGCGCGCGGCACCATCGACGGCGGCAAGCTGGCGCTCAATGTCGCCATCATGCTCATCAGCTTTCTGGCGCTCGTGGCGCTGCTCGACAGCCTTCTCGGCTGGGTTCACATGCACGCCTTCTTTCACTGGATGCCCGGCAGCCTCGGCGAAATTCTGGGCTTCGTCTTTGCGCCGGTCGCATGGCTTATCGGTGTGCCCTGGCAGGACTGCGGCGTGATCGGCAACCTTCTCGGCACGCGCATGGCGCTCAACGAGGTCATCGCCTACATTGCGCTCGGCGCGCACAAGGCAACGCTGCTGCCGCGCTCCTTCACCATTGCAACGTTCGCGCTGTGCGGCTTCGCCAATCTCGGTTCCATCGGCATGCAGATCGGCGGCATCGGTGCGCTGGTGCCCGAGCGGCGCAACGACCTAGCGCGCCTCGGCGTGCGCGCCATGCTTGCGGGAACAATGGCCAACCTGATCTCCGCCTCAATCGCCGGAATCTTCCTCGGATAGATACGCTAGATACGCCAGCCCCCAATACGCCTTCCCCGATGCGCCCCTTCGCTTACGGGTTGCTCGTGCCCGTGTGATTTAACCACTTTTCGCCTGGATTCACGGCCCTTTTCCGAGGCCGGTTGGAAACGCCGCGCCAGCGTACCGGCATCTCAACTGATGAGGTGCGGAGAATGCGCGGGAAGAAGTACAAGAGACGATGGCTGGCAGCCGGTCTGGTGACGCTCTTGCTCACCGGCTGCCCTCTCGCACCGCGTTCGCAGACTGCTGCACCAGCCCCTCCTGTTCAAATCAAGCACGCTCCTGCAACACCAATTGCCTTGAAGAAAGCCGAGTTGGGTGATGACGAAACCTGGGACCCCGCATGGGACAGGATTATCGAAACCGCCTTGCCCGACGATCTGCTCTGGTCAAGAAAAATAGATCGTGATGTTAGAGCCTTCTGCCCGCGCTACGGTGCGATGGGCGTCACCGATCGCCGCACCTACTGGGCCTATTTCTTCCAGGCGCTGGCCGGCGCCGAGGCCGGGCTTCGCGCAACGGCAGACGTGCGCCACACCGAGCCGGAAGTCGCCGTGCGAGACGACGTGACCCATCGCATGGTGCGCGCCGAAGGACTGCTGCAGTTGACCTATGAAGATGCGAACCGTTACGGCTGCGATTTCGACTGGACACAGGACAAGCATCTGCCGGCGCACGATCCCGGCAAGACAATTCTTGATCCGCGCAACAACCTGCTCTGCGGTGTGCGCATTCTGCACAACCAACTCGTCGACCGGCAGAAGCCGCTGCTCACGCGGTCGAGCTACTGGTCTACCCTGCGCCCCGGATGGCCGGGCTACAGCACGTTTCTCAAGCAGATGGCGAATGTGCCTGCAGCGTGCGAAGGGCGGCCCGAAGCGCGCAAGCCGATGATCGAGGCAAATTCGGAACCGTCGCAGACCTCATTGCCGGCTTCGCATTAGCGCACTAGGGTGTATCGACCTATAGGGCTTCACGCCGCCGGCGCATGCGATAGAAGAATGTGAGGAACGTCACCGTGCCGCAGCTCAGCAGGCTCGCCGCCATGCCCAGAATCAGCGAAAGATCGCGCTGGAAAATACCGTGAACGATTCCGATTGCCTGCAGAACGCTGAAACCGCCGAAAGTGATCAGCGATATGCCCTCATCCGACTTTTTGCGCCACAGCGCGATCACCTGCGGCACAAACAGCAGCGCATTG
>JBATYG010000579.1:0-4870 GCA_049673945.1 Occallatibacter sp. | reverse complement strand
GCTCAGTACGGCGTAGATCAGCAGCGGAATAATGAACGGCACCGCATAAGGAATCTGCCGCTTGCCGACTCGAAACGAGTTAGGCGCGAGAGACGCCAGAAAGAGCACGGCGCCGATCAGGGCGGCGCATTGGCCGGCGCTTGCAATCCACGGATGCACGGCGGCCTGCGAGAAATCGCCGAGGCCCAGGTCATAGACTTGCAGCATGCGCAGGCAGGCGAAGAAGAAGCCGAGCAGCCAGAGGAGCGTACGCTTATCGCGTGAGCGCAGATAAAGCTGGGCGAACGCCGGTAGCAGCAGCGCCGTCAAAACGATCGCGGGGAGCTGGTAGCCGTCGGGCATCTCTGCCGGGAATCTCCTTGAACCATCCTCTCAGAGCGGAGCGTCACGATCAGTGGCCGTGATTCCCCAATCTTTAACTCTGAGAGCCTGAAACCGGGATAACGCTTGAATCATTATGCGAGCAAGATCGGCTAAGTCAAGCTTAGTATTACTCTTCCGCCACACAGATGAGCTGAAGGGCATGGCAGCACACTTCGACCGGACGCTTCACCGCACTATTCTGCAAACATACTCCGCCGTTGTACATGCGTCTAACGTTGTAGAGGAAGACTGCGCCGGCCTCCCGCTGCGCCTGACCAAAAGGGGCGAAGCCCGAAAACCGACGTTCCTGGGGGAAATTTTGAGAGTGCGAGCTGGTTTGAATTGGATTCTTCTGGCGGCCCTGGCCATTGGTCTGCGGGCGCCTGCCCAGGATAAGGACAGCTTTACGCCGATGCCGCTTGACGGCGGCTTTGGCCCCATGGATACAAATCCGCCCACAACCCCTGCCGACCAGATCATCCAGAAGTTTGCGGCCAAGGAGAGCGAGTTTCAGGACGCGCTGAACCACTACACCTACCGCCGGGTCGCGCGCGTGCAGACCATCGACGATGACAACAAGGTGGATGGGGAGTATTACGAGGTGGACGATGTGATCTTCGACCCCTCGGGCAAGCGTACCGAGAAGGTTGTCTTTGCGCCCGCGAGCACGCTGCAGCGCGTGATGATGTCGCCCTCTGACCTGCAGGACATTCAGCATGGATATCCCTTCGTGCTGACGACCGAGGAAGTGAGCGAGTACAACATTAAGTACGTCGGCAAACAGAAGGTCGATGAGGTTGATTGCTACGTCTTTGACGTGACACCCAAACAGATCGAGAAGGGCAAGCGGTATCTGGACGGGCGCATCTGGGTGGACGCAACCGATCTGCAGATCGTAGTGACCGATGGGCGCATGGTGCCCGACGACACGCGCCGCGGCAGGGAGGATCTGCATCCGCCGTTCATGACCTGGCGCGAGCAGGTGGATGGTCACTACTGGTTTCCGGTCTACACCAAGGGCGAGGGCGTTCTGCATTTCGCTGGGGGCACGGGCTACGCCGCGCAGGACGTTCACATCCGCGACATCGTGAAATACACCGATTACAAGCGCTTCGGTTCGACATCGAAAATCATCTATGAGGGGCAGGACATTTCCCCGGACGCGCCGCAGACTAAGCCGGGCCAACAGCCGAATCCGCAAACCAAGCCGCAGCAGAAGTAGGCGGATGGCTATCCCTGTCTGGGCAGCGTGACACTGCTCGAAGAACCTTGCTGCCTTGCGGCGCTCCGAATGCCCTGGGAACTATCGGCTTCGCCCGTCATCCGATTCCAGAGAGCCTTGAAACGACGCTCTCCGCGCAGGCTTGCCCATCGCGGATCCGTGGCAAGTCCGATCAGAAATGGCGAACGGATCTTGTAAGCCCTGTCGAGCCACGCGTACGTCTGGGCACGGTCGTGGAGGCCCAAATAGCTTTGGGCAATAAAAATAGGGTCAATGAACTGCGTCCGCCCCATTGCCTCAAGCTTGTGGATGGTAGCAAGCGCCCCGGCCCGATCGCCTGAAAGCGCCTGGAGATAGCCGATTTCCCCTAAGGTCAGTGGATGTTCGATTCCGTAGACGGAATTGAAACGTCGAAGGTCTGCGATCGCCTCACTGTATTTGCCTTCGCGGCCGAGAGAACGCCCGAGGCCCCAATTGGCAAGAACAAAACCTGGCGCGGAGGCGAGGGCGTCGCGGTAATAGCGAACCGACTCGTCGTAGCGGCCCGCATAGTAATTGACGCAACCCATTTCGTTGACGATCATCACAGCGCCGGGATTGAACTCGAGCATGTGTTCCAGGTCTTCTTCAGCATGGCGCGAGCTGCCACCGCTTGTATTCAACAGGTGCGCCGTGCATCCGAGGTGCCAGATGGCGTCCTCGCGATTATTGGCTGAGGCAAGCTGAGACTGCGCAGCGACAAAATTCCAGTCGTAAACAAGGTAGACGAGGCCAAGCACGCCGTGCGCATCGCTTATGGAAGGGTCAAGGGCAATGGCGCGTTCCGCATATTGCCGGGCGGCCTCCATGTGACTGCCGGGAGGCTCGAAGAAGAGACCGATCTGGATCTCTCCCGCAGCCATAGCGGTCCAGGCCTCCGCGAATTCGGGATCCTTATGAACGGCGTTTTGCAAGATGTGCAGCGCAGAGACAATGCTGGCTTCATCCCCCTTCAGCATCTCGGATTCGCCGCGCAGGAAGTCTTGAAAAGCCGACGGGCTGGTGGTGAGGGGCCGCAGAACGCCCTCATGTTCACGCTCGTTCAGCTGCAGCCCCAAAGTCTGAATTACCTCCTGCACAATGTCGGCCTGGACGGACCGCAGGTCCTTCTCATCGGGGAAATACTGGCTGCTCCGCATCACCGTGCCATCTTTGGCGTTGCTGATTTCAGCGTTGAGAACAAGCTGCCCGGAGGAATTGCGCTGCAGTTCTCCCGTAAGCAGGACGGCAGCGCCAAGATCCCTGGCGACCTTGCGTGGATCAGGGCCGCTTACTGCCTCGCGGGAAGCAACCCTGATTTGAGGAAGTTCAGCAAGCTGCCGAATGAGGTTATCGGTCAGACCCTCACTGAGGTAGTCGTTTGCCAGAACTCCGGTCTGGTTCGCGAAAGGGAGAACGGCAAGAACGATCGGCTCCTGACTTGAACTCGAAACTCGCTCGTGGCGGCTCCGGTAGATCCCGTAGGAACCGAGAGCAAGGAACAAGAGGATCGAACCAGCAATGCCCCAGAGGCGGATTAAACGGCGTCGACGGGATGCGGAATCGGATGCAGCCGGGGTTGTTGACGTAGTCGCCGGCTCGGCCCGAGCAGGTGCGTGACCTGGCTCCGAATGCGTTGGCCGCGATTCAAGGTCGCTCGATATGCGCCCTTGGGCATTGCGATGAGAATCGGGTCGTTGCGACCCATCTCGTCATAGTATTCCCGCAGGCGCGCCCTCAGCCGGCCGGCTTCGACGCGAACCGTCGCATCAATCGATGGATCATAGGAGGCATCGCGGTCGAAGACGTCAACAGCGATGGCATATTCCTGGACCGACTCTTCCCCATTCCCGGGCTCCTTGCCGAGCGAACTCTCGACGACATAACGCAGAAATCGCTGGCTGCGGGTGGAAGCAGCGAAGGGGGCTGAGGCGAGAATCTTCTCAAGTTGGTCGCGGACAGCCTGCGGAGATGGTGTCGAACGCGGTTCCATTTGCAGACTCGTGGAACCTCCAACCTACGGATATCCCAAGGAAATGAGACGTAAGTTACGAGACGAAACTTATCATACCGCTCTTTTCCTCTTAGCTTCGCCGAGGTGAGCAGCCAATCCCCCTACGGCTGCCAAGGAGCAAAATATGCGCAAATTTCAGATGGGCATTCTGCTGACGGCGACCGCGCTGACAGCGAGCATTCTTTCAACCCCGGCATATCCTCAACCATCTTCCAATGTGCATGTGCTCGTTCAGGACGGCCTCGAAGGTCCAAGGGGACTGCGGTTCGGCCCGGACGGAAATCTCTATGTGGCTGAAGCTGGGACCGGCGGAAGCAACTCAACCCAGGGCCAGTGCACGCAGGTTGTTCCTCCAGTAGGACCCTACACAGGCGGCAAGACCGGCCGCATCTCCAAAGTAGATATGTCCGGCAATGTAACAACCGTCGCCACGGGGTTTCCCTCTTCGGCGGATTCGATGGGAGATACCTCGGGAGTTGCCGATCTAACATTTTTGAACGGCACGCTTTATGCGCTTATCGGCGGCGGCGGCTGTTCCCATGGCGTTCCCGACTTGCCCAACGGAATTGCAGCAGTGAACGTGCATAACGGCAAGTGGAACTACATCGCCAACCTAAGCGCATTCATCCAGTCGCATCCGGTTAAGTACCCGAACGCAGACGACTTTGAGCCGGATGGAACCTTTTACAGCATGACGTCGTTTCGGGGCCAACTGTATGCAGTTGAGCCAAATCACGGCCAGGTGCTGAAGGTTGGTCCCAACGGCTCGATCGCGAGCGTGCTGGATGTCTCGGCAAACGAGGGGCACATTGTGCCCACCGCCATCACCTTCCACAACGGCAACTTCTATCTAGGGAATCTCTACCTGTTTCCGATCAACCCGACCAATTCCCGCATCCTCACACTATCGTTTGTGGATACCAGCTTTCTATCTGCCCCTGGGCTGATGGATCAGGGCGGACCGGGCAGCCTGCACATCATCTCTTCGAAGGCGGGCTTCACGACCGTTGTCTCCACCGCGTTCGGACCCGACGGAAAACTCTACGCGCTTGAACTCTCCGATGCGGCCGGTGATCCCACTCCGGGCGCCGGAAAGGTCGTGCGCGTGAACTTCGACGGAACGATCGAAGATGTCGCAACAGGGCTGGCCGTTCCAACTGCGATGACCTTCGGACCACGTGGCCGGCTTTACGTGTCGAACCTTGGCGCGGCGCCCGCAGGCGCAGGCCAGATTGTGTGGATCGACATCAACT
>JBATYG010000578.1:0-1698 GCA_049673945.1 Occallatibacter sp. | reverse complement strand
CCAAACGTCGTACCGCGCCTCTTTATGGGGCGCCTCTTTATCCAGCGCCTCTTTAGGGATGCTTATCGCTGCCTGCCACCGTCTCCAGCCCATGCTTGATCAGGAGCAGAATCGAGGCTGCGCTATCTTCCGCCCCCCGCTTGCTTCCCGGCAGGTTGATGATCAGCGTGTTGCCCTTGAGGCCAGCCACGCCGCGCGAGAGCCATGCATACTGCGTCTTGGCCGCGCCGTGCGCGCGTACCGCTTCCGCCAGACCGGGCGCCTCGCGATCGATCACGCGCCTGGTCGCCTCGGGCGTACGATCCCGCGGCCCCAAGCCGGTGCCGCCGGCGGTGAGAATGAGCGCTGCGTCCAGGCTATGCCACTGCTCCAGCCACGCAACAATCTGCTCCTCCTCATCCGGAACAATCGCGGTTTGCACCATCGCGGCCGGCCACTGCTTTTTGAGCAGACTCACGACGGCCGGACCCGCAGTGTCCGTCCTGTCGCCCTGCCAGCACCCATCTGAAACCGTAAGCACTGCAAGCAGCATGCAAAGATTGTAGTGCTTATTGCGCCGGAAGCACCTTGATCGTGTGCAGCCACGTCTCCGCCAGCTGCGGCCACGCCGTCACCGGCAGCGCCGTGCGCCGCAGCCCATACCCGTGTCCACCCTGCGCATAGATGTGCAGTTCGGTCGGCACCTTGGCCGTTTTCAACTGCATAAAATAGACCACAGCGTTCTCCACGTGCACCGGGTCATCCTCGGCCTGCACGATGAAAGTCGGCGGCGTATCTGCCGTGGGGTGAATCTCAGTGTTCGGCTCCATGCCTTTCTCGGCGATCGCCAGATACCCCGGATACACGATCACGGCAAAGTCCGGGCGGCAGCTCTCTTGGTCAGCCGCATCCATCGGCGTGTACAGTCTCTGCTCATAGTGGGTGCTCAACGCGGCGGCAAGATGCGCCCCGGCTGAGAATCCCAGCACGCCCACGCGATGTGGATCGATATGCCACTCCGCCGCATGTGCGCGCACCAGCCCCACCGCGCGCTGCGCATCCTCAAGCGCCGCAGGCGATTTGGGATAGGGCCCCGTATTCGGCACGCGGTACTTCACAAGCACGCACGTCACGCCGATCCCGTTGAGCCAGTCGCAGACCTCTGTCCCCTCAAGATCGATCGCCAGGATCTGGTAGCCTCCGCCTGGAAACACCACCACCGCCGCGCCTGTGCTGTTGCCCTTCGGGCTGTAGACGGTCAGCGTCGGCTGCGACACATTGCCCAGCCGGATAATCCTCCGCCCCGCGATGAGCGGCTGATCCGGCTTCGTCGTATCTACTTCCGGCGGCAGATTTGCCGGCGCACCTGGCGCCACGCCTGGCCAAAGAGGCATCGTGAGATGGCCCGGAGCCGGCTCCCAGGAGGGTTGTTGAGCCGTCATGTTCAGAGAAAATGCACCCAGCACAGCACAAGCAAGCAGCAGCGCGCTCTTGTTCACGCGGACTCCTTCAACTGAAAAATTTGACCTGAGCGATGGTCGCAGCCGAAGCTTGCGCCGCGCAACCTGCCATCTCCTTACGGTTCCACCCCTGGGGGCACCAGCAGGTTCACCGTCTCCCGCGAGATCTCGATCTTCGCCGGCAGCGTGCCCAGCACCTCGCCGTCCGCTTCCACGTAGATAGTGCCCTTCGATCCCTCGCGCGCGCGGCAAACTACGC
>JBATYG010000577.1:0-1626 GCA_049673945.1 Occallatibacter sp. | reverse complement strand
GAGGGTGCTATGCGCCGCGGCGCGAAAGGACCTCGACGGGGAGGACAGCGTTCATAGAGCCGGAGCGGAAGCCGGCGGTGTCGAGGGTGACGTATTTGAAGCCGGCCTGGCGAAGCCCGGCGGTGATGGCGTCAAGCGTCTCCATCGCGAGGGCGCGGGGCAGCTCAGCGCGGGCGATTTCAACGCGGGCTAGCTCGCCGTGGTGTCGCACGCGGAACTCGCGGAACCCGAGGCTGCGCAGGCTCTCTTCAGAGCGCTCGACCTGCTCAAGAACTTCGCGGGTGACGGGACGGCCGTATTCGACGCGCGAGGAGAGGCAGGGTGCGGCGGGGCGGTCCCAGAGGGTGTAGCCGGCGGCACGGGCGAGGGAACGGATCTCCTGCTTGGTGAGGCCCATGTCGGCCAGCGGCGCGATGACGCGGTGCTGGCTCGCGGCACGCTGGCCGGGGCGGAAGTCGCGGGTGTCGTCGGTGTTCATGCCGTAGGCGATATGGGTCATGCCGAGCGACGTGGCCAGGGTCTCCATCGCTTCAAAGAGCTCGGTCTTGCAGTGGAAGCAGCGGTCGGCGTCGTTGCGCTGGTACTCGGGCTTGTCGAGCTCGGCGGTGCGGATGATGCGAAGCGGGATTCCCTGCTGGCGGGCGAAGGCCTCGGCCTGCTCCATGTCGGGGCGAGCAAGACTGGCGGAGTCTGCCAGCACGGCAAGCATGCGATCACCGAGAACGCGGTGAGCGGTGGCGGCGAGGAAAGCGGAGTCGACACCGCCGGAGTAGGCGACCATGAGGCTGCCGAGAGAGCGAAGGTGATCTTCGAGGGCGCGCAGTTTTGTCTGAGCCTGAGAGTTTTCAGACGTCGCAGCCGGTTGCGCAGTCGCAGACATGGGCTGATTATACGCCGCAAAGAGACGCGGCCCGCGGCAGGAAACGTTGAGGATGATGGCGTTTGGTGCGGTATACTCCGGACGCAACCCGGCATTCATGCAAGGAGATTTCTGATGAAAGCGCATGCAAGGGGAAAACTGGCGGGCGCAGTGGCGCTGGCGCTGACAATGTTTGCGGCTCCTGTGTGTGTGGTGGCGCAGGGCGGGGACACGGTGCTGAAGCCGGCGGATACGCAGAAGCTGCTGCCGTCGGCGGTGTACTACAAGGCGCAGTCGGCGCCGACGCAGCTAAGGAACTCGGGCGGCGTGAAGTTTGCCGACGGCTACTACGTGCTGGCGACGCTGGTGGACACGAGCGGCTACTCGAGTGACGTGGCGGCGAAGTATCAGGCGTACTTCATTACAGAAGTGCCGATCAAGATCGGCGGAAAGAGCCTTGCGGCGGGCGTGTATGGCGTGGGCTTCGTCCAAAGCGACAAGGGCGACAAGTTCGTGGTGACGGATGTGGGCGCGCACGATGTGCTGACGGCGAGCGCGACGACGGATAACGAAATCAAGCGGCCGAATCCGCTGCATGTGCAGGCGGACCCTGCCGGGGGGTTCCGGCTGTATGAAGGACGGAAGTACGTGGTGTTCGGACGCTAGGCGAAGCGCGCTTTCGTGGGGCCGTCGCCCCGATCTTGCTATCAACTAGGCTTAATGGGCTGCCTGGGTAGTGGGATTGTTGCGCAAGACGGATTTAGAAC
>JBATYG010000576.1:0-10158 GCA_049673945.1 Occallatibacter sp. | reverse complement strand
GACGTTGCCTGCAGGCGGAATCACTGCCACGGCCGGACGTGCCGGCGGGGCCGGTGCCTTGGCGATCACCGGGCCAGCCGGAGGCTTGCTGGCAACGGCGCGGGGCGGCTGCGGTGGGCTGACAATCGGGGGCGCAGGCCGAGCCTGCGGCACAATCTTTCTGGGTTCAGGGCGGGCCGGGGCTGCAGCCGCCGGGGGCGTTGCGGTCACCGGGGGAGCGGCAGGCTTCACAGGGGGTGTTGCCGGCACTGCCGGCGCCGTGCGAACAGCAGTTGTTCCTTTGCGGGCCTCAGCTTCGGCTTCCTGCTTGCGAGCCAGAATGGCCTTCATCACGTCTCCGGGCTTGGAGACATGCGAGAGATCAATTTTGGGCGCAACCCCCTGCCCGCCGCGGCCGGCCTGGCCTGCGCCGCGGGAGCCATGAGAGAACTGCGCACGCACCTTCTCTGCTTCGTGTTCCTCCAGGGAACTGGAGTGGGTCTTGCCCGCGGCCAAGCCGAGCTCTGCCAACACATCAAGAACCTGCCGGCTCTTGACTTCCAACTCTCTTGCCAGATCGTTGATTCGAACCTTACTCATCCGCCTCTTTTCAGATATCGCTACCCACAGCCCTTAGTCGCTCATAGCTACCTCATGGCAATGGCTGCTTTGAAAGTCCATTATCGCCTGAATCGCCTGCAAAGATGCGCCCATATTGCATCGCACCTTATTCGGCCGCTTCATCGTCTTCCGCTTCCGAAGCGTCCTCAACGGCCCGCTCCGTTTCTGTCATCGTTGCGTTCTCGGCTTCCATCTCGGCGCCTGCTTCGCCGGCCTCATCGGCCGACGCGAGTTCCTCTTCCGCTTCACCGGCGCGCAGGCTCTCGGCTTCTTCCAGAACCTCCTGCGCATTCTCCCCTTCGGCTTCGGTGGTGGCCACGGCGGCTTCCGCTGTTTCCACCTCGGCCTGCGGCGCACCTTCTTCGCCTTCAAAATGGCCGAAGTAATGGCGGACGGCGACGCTGATGCGTTCCAGTGTCTTCTCGCCGATGCCCGGGATCTCCTCAAGCTGCTCGGGCGTCATGTCGGCCAGCGACTCCACCGTGGTGATCCCGGCTGCAACCAGCTTCTGGATGATGCCGTCGCCCAGCTCCGTGACCTGTTCGATCGGTGTCGTGGGACCGCCGGAGAGCGCCTGCATCTGCTGTTCGACTTCCTGGCGCTTCTCCTCTTCGCTCTTGATGTCAATCTTCCAGCCCAGCAACTTGGCAGCCAGGCGCACGTTCTGGCCCTTCTTGCCAATCGCCAGGGAAAGCTGCGTATCGTCGACGATCACCTCGAGTTGCTTTTCGGTGAGGTCGGAGATCGAAACGCGGCTCACCTTGGCAGGTTGCAATGCCTTCTCGGCAAACGTGGTGATCTCTTCGCTGAATTCGATGATGTCGATCTTTTCGCCGCGCAGCTCGCGAATGATCGACTGCACGCGCATACCCTTCATGCCGACGCAGGCGCCTACCGGATCCACATCCTTGTCGCGGCTCTGCACGGCGATCTTGGTGCGCTCGCCGGCCTCGCGCGCAATGGCGCGGATCGAGACCGTATTGTCGTAAATCTCCGGCACTTCCGACTGGAAGAGGTTCTGCACCAGCTCCGGCGCGGCCCGAGAGACGATCACCTGCGGGCCCTTGGCGGCGCGGTCCACCTTCAAGAGCACCACGCGCAACCGCTCACCCACCGTGAATTGCTCAAGACGCGACTGCTCGCGCTTGGGGCAGCGGGCTTCGGCCTTGCCCAGGTCGAAGATCACGTCCTGGCCCTCGATGCGCTTCACCGTGGCATTCAGCACTTCTTTCTCGCGGTGCGCATACTCCTGGAAGACCGTGTCGCGCTCGGCTTCCCGGACCTTCTGGAAGATCACCTGCTTGGCCAGTTGCGCGGCGATGCGGCCCAGCGGCGTGGTATCGCGGTACATGCGGATCTCGCTGCCTACCTCGACGCCCGGCGCCAGCGCACTCGCTTCGGCGAGCGTGATCTGGTTGACCGGATCTTCGATCGGGTCTTCGTCCGGCACCACGGTCTTGTAGATATAGGCGGTGATCTCGCCTGTATCCTTGTTCAGCTCTCCGCGCATGTTTTCCTGCGTCTTGTAGTACTTGCGCGTCGCCAGGGCAATTGCCTCTTCCACGGCGCCGACAACGATCTCGGGCTCAATGCCCTTCTCGCGACTCAGGAGTTCGATACTTTGGTATAAAGCGCTCGCCATACTTTGCTTGCTCTCTGGGGTTTAGCGCGCGACAACTACTCATCCCGTGCGCAAATTGTTCGGTTTAAGCGGCGAAGGCCTCGAAGCCCGTTCCGCCAGGGTTTGTTTCGCCGAAAGAGACTTAAATCTCCGGGATCAGTTGCGCCTTCTCGATGTTAGAGATCGCAATCTCCACCGTGTTAACCCCGGCTTTCCGGCTCTTGCTGTTCTGCCGCACGGCAGAAAGGTCGAGCGTTATCGTTCCCTCGGCTCCGACCGTCATTCTGCCCTGCCAATGCCGGTTGTTGCGAACCGGCTCAAACGTCTGCACTTTAACCAGGCTGCCGGCAAAGCGGTGAAACTCTTCCGGCCGGGCCAACCGGCGATCCAGCCCCGGTGAACTGGCCTCGAGGGTGTATTCGCCCCCCGGAACCAGGTCTTCCACATCCACCAGAGTCCCAAAATCGCGACTGAAACCGGCGCAATCTTCATGCGTGATGCCGGAAAGCTGCTCAAAACTCAGGCCGCCCGCTGCAAACCGCTCGGGAAGCCCCTCGGCGCCCGCTTCGGCGGCCGCCTTCAGCCTCGCGCGTCCCTCGGCGTTCTTTTCAAGCGTGACGCGCAGAACGCGCTCTCCCGCCTTGCCGCCCAATTCCACTTCCACAACATCGAGCCCGTGGCTAGCCGCCACTTTTTGCGCCGCGGCCCGGATCTCTTCCAGCTTTTGCGACATCCTTTGCACCCCGGCGCGACAACTCGGCACCGGAACCTGCTGCGCCCAACAGGCAAAAATCCCAGAGACAAATGCCGCCCAAACGGCCCGTTTGTATCAGGAGTTGGCCCCAAATAAAAAGTGGGCTGTTAGCCCACTCATCTCTCCGCCAGCCGGTCTACCCACGGCGAATGTAGCGGACAAATTCGTTTGCACTCCTAGAATACGGCGAACCGCCGGGAATTTCAACGGGGCAGCCTCGGCCAGGCGGGCGGGCAGAGGCTATCGGCAGGCTGAAAATTGCCGATAGGAACCTCAAGTTGTACCGGATTCCCCGAAATAGGCATTGAAGTCCACCTTTAACCCTAGAAGCATGAGAGTCTACGGCTATGCGCTTTCTACGTCAGCGAGTATGGTTCGCCCTGGGGGCGACCATGGTAGGGCTCATCTGTGGCGCCATCGGCGGCTATCAGATGGGCCGCGCCACTGTGCTCGGCCAGGCCAAGACGCGCCTCGCGCAGGACGGAAACCGCATCATGGAGGCAGGCAACGCCGCTACCGCTGAGTCGCGCGGGATTCTAAAGGAGATGAACGCCTCATCCTTCCCTTTCTGCTCGGAAGAGGAGGTCGCCTATTTCCGCAAGCTGGTCTTCCAGTCGCGGTTTCTGAAAGAAGGCGGCCGGATGCGCGATGGGCAGATTCTCTGCTCCACAACGCTCGGTCACGCTCCCGACCCAGCCAAACGCTATACGGCTGATTTCGCACAGGATGACGGCACCTTCCTCTACGAGGATCTTCCCGCCTTTCGCATCGGCAATGCGCAGGTTCTGGCCGTGCAAATGGGGGATTCGTTTATTGTCTACAGCCCTTACACCTCGACGCCCCAGATTGCCGCGCCCATGCACTATACCGTCACCGATGTGGATGCCAGCACGCATGCGGCCGGCCACCTGACGGGCGATCTGCCCCAGGTGCCGAAGCAGGTGCTCACCACTCCCGGGTTGACGCGCTTGAATGCGACCCTCTACCAGACCCGGTGCGATGGCAATCCCTCGGTTTGCCTCACGACCTACGTTTCGGTGCACGACGCCCTGCAGGGGTACCGGGGAATGCTGACGATCGCCGGCCTGCTTGGCGCGTTCGCCGGCGGACTGCTCGGCTTTCTCTGCTGGCTGATCTACGAGCGCAACCGCGGCATGGATCATCGGCTGCTCCGGGCGATTCGCCGCGACAAGCTGAAAGTGGTGTACCAGCCGATTGTCGATCTCGAAGCTGGCGAGATCGTCGAGGCCGAAGCGCTCGTCCGCTGGACGGACGAAAACAGCATGCAGATCAGCCCAGAGGTCTTTATCAAGGTGGCCGAGAAGGCCGGCTACGTCGGCGAGATTACGAAGCTCGTGGTGCACCGCGTGCTCAGCGATTTCCGCGAAACCCTGCGGGAGCGTCCGGACTTCCGTGTGAACATCAACATCGCCGCGCCGGATCTCTCCGATCCCGCATTCATGCCCATGCTCGAAACCGCTCTTACCGAAGCCGGGGTGCAGCCGAGCAGTCTCGGCATCGAGATCACCGAAAGCTACACGGCGCGCCACGACGTCGCCAAAGAGACGATTCTTCGCCTGCGCAAGCGGGGCCACTTCGTCCACATCGACGACTTCGGCACCGGCTATTCGAGCCTTGCCTACCTGCACGATCTTTCCGTCGATGCCATCAAGATCGACAAGGCCTTCACCCGCGCAATCGGAACCGATGCCGTGACGGTCTCCATTCTTCCGCAGATTCTCACCATGGCCGACACCCTCGACCTGCGCGTGGTGGTCGAGGGAATCGAAACCCAGCAGCAGGCCTCCTACTTCGCCGCGACTGACCGATCTATCTATGCTCAGGGGTGGCTCTTCGGGCATCCGGTCCCGGCGCAGTCCTTCCGCCGCCTGCTCAGCGAAGCCGGCAACGGCAACGGCAGCCTCGTCCATCCCATTCCCGTGCCCAACTAGGGCGACATGCAGGATCGGCGCGCCGCCAGTCTCTACAACGTCGACACACGCTGGTTGCTGCGGCCATAGCTGCCCGCTTCTGTCCTTGATCGCTTTCTTTTTGCGCGGACCACCGCGACCGACGACAATAGCAGGATGAAATACTTGCGCCGGCTGATCCTTGGCTTGTTCGCTCTCGTTGCGCTTGCATCTCTTGCTCATGCACTTCAAAGGCAGCCTTCCAGCGTCTATCACGCGCGGCGCCAGGCGCTGGGCGATCGCCTGCGTGGCGGCGTGGCGGTATTGTTTGCTGCCCCCGAGCCGTTGCTTGATTTCATGCCCTATCGCCAGGACAGCGACTTCTACTACCTCACCGGATGGACCGAGCCGGGCGCTGCGCTTATGGTGATTGGCGCCGACGGCGCTTCGCAGCCCTACCGGGAAATCCTCTTTCTGCCCACGCGCAATCTACGCATGGAAAAATACACCGGCGTCAAGATGGATGCGCCCACGCCGGGCGTCACAGAGGCGACAGGCGTCGACGCCGTTGAGCCGATGACCGCGCTCACCGCCGAGCTCAACAAGGTGGCGGCTGCGAATCGCAGCCTCACCGCAAACCTGTGGACGCAGCCCGATTCAGGCCCGGCGAAGGCACTGGTCGCCTTGAACGCCGCCACTCTCGGCATGGACAAGGCGCCCGAGGCTCACGATGTCACCAGCCTCGTGATGCAGTTGCGCATCGTAAAAGATAAGGGCGAGATCGAGTTGATCAGGAAAGCGAGCGATGCCTCGATCGCCGCGCAGCGCGCCATGATGCGCGATGTGAAGCCCGGGGTAACCGAGCGCACCATCGCCGGAAAAATGACCGCAGTGTGGTTCGAGCAGGGTTGCGAGCGGCCGTCTTACGCGCCCATCGTGGGCTCGGGCATCAACTCGACCACGCTGCACTACGCGGAAAATTCGCGCATTATGCAGGATGGCGATATCGCGGTGGTGGACGCGGCGTGCGAATTTTCAATGTATGAAGCCGACATTACGCGGACGGTTCCGGTCAACGGGCACTTCACGGCGCGGCAGCGCGAAATTTACGACGTGGTTCTCGGCGCGCAGAAAGCGGCGATCGCGGCCTTCGCGGTCAACAAGTCGACGATCAATGACCGCGATCGCAAGGATCCGGATTCGCTCGATACCGTGGCCTACGACTACATCAACACGCATGGCAAGGATCTGCACGGCGCGCCGCTTGGCAAATACTGGGTCCATGGACTCGGCCACATGATCGGCATCGACGTGCACGACCCTGCGGATTACCCTGCCGTGCTGAAGCCGGGCATGGCCTTCACCATCGAGCCTGGTGTTTACATCCCCGAAGAAAAGATCGGCGTGCGCATCGAGTGCGACTTCGTCGTGGCTCCCGATGGCAGGTTGATCGATCTGGATGCCGACCTGCCGCACACCGCCGATGAAGTTGAAGCCGCAATGCAGGCAAAGTAGCGGGAAGGCGCGTGAGCCAAATGGATGATCAGCAGTCGATGGATCCCGGGCAGATCGAAACCTTGAAGCGCGTCTTCGCCAATCAGTTGGCTGCGTGCCTCGAGGAGTGCGCGCGCGGCAGGCGCGGCCTCTTCACCGACGTTGCGTTGACCAGTGAGGACGAATCCGAGAGAGCGTGGCCTGAAGCCGCGCGGCTGCGTGAATTGGCCTTTGCGCTGCAGGCGATTTTGAACCAGGAGGCCGAGCGCGACCCGCTCTGCGACGAATTCCTCGACCTGTGCACCATCCACGGCGAAGGCAATCCCGGCGAGCCGCGGTTGGCGCGAGCCTTGCAAGCCCGCATCGAGGGTGGAGAAGTGGGCACGCCCACTGAGGCGGAGCGAAAGCCTTGGTAGCGCTGCACGCATTTCTCGCGCTCACCGCCGGCTTTGCCGCCGTGGTCCTCATCGCGCTGGCGCTGCGCAGCATTACACAGATGCTCGCGCCCAGTCTTGCGGCCGAGGTGCCGCGCCCCGGCCTGAGCTACACGATCGTGAACCTGGGAGCATCCTTTCTGGCGGGAGCGGGCGGCGGATACCTCACAGCGTGGATTGCCGCGGCCAATCCGCTGATTCATGTCCTGGCTCTCGCGCTCATCGTCCTCGCGTTGGCCGCTCTCAACGCTCTGCAGTCACGCGGGCAGCAGCCCATCTGGTATCAGCTTGCGCAGGTCGCCTTGTCGCCGGTAGGTGTCTTTGCAGGCGGCCTGGTGCGGCTGCGGGTCCTGGGCATCTTATAGAGCGCGACCGATCTGCGCCGGCGCCGGCATTCTCCGCGCAACCCGCGTGGGCCGTCACCTTTCTGCGGGTCAGGCGCGCTGCCCAAATGCTACAATCGCGTCGATTTTCTGCTATTTCAAAACTCCCGATCCGAGAGGTCAATGAACGATGAAGGCTTCCCTTGGAGTCACCCTTGCCGTCAACGCGATAGCACTATTCGCAACCGCCGCATTCATCGCACCGCTTGCCGCCGCGCAGGTGAACGATAACGATCCCGACCTGGTAGAAGTTCGCCACTATCGCCTCACCATGGACAAACTGGAGAAAGCGGCCAATGTTTCGCAGCAGATCGAAGCTTTCGTCGCCGGCGATCCGGCCATGAAAAAGAGGATGGACGCCGAGCCAGATCAGAATGACGCCTCCATCGACCAGAAAGTCAGACGATTTGACGCTTCCTTTCCCACTGTCGCGGCCATCGTGCATCGCAACGGCTTGAGCACGCGGGAATACATCGTCGTTTCGCTCGCGCTTATGAATGACTACATGATGGTCGGCATGAAGCGGCAGGGATCGATCAAGAGCTATCCCCCCAACTCGATCACTTCTGAAAACGCGGCATTCGTCGAGCAGAACTTCGACAAACTTCAGGGGATCATCGCAAAGATGACGCCATCCGACCACGCGAACTGACCAGATGACCAGATGAATTGACCGGAAATAACTTGAGCCTCGCGGCTTTATCAGCGCGCGAGGCTCAGTGGTTTTGCGGGCTGCTTACCAGCGCACGCCAAATGTGACAGGCACCAGCTTGGTATTCGCCTCGACTGCCGCGATGCCCAGGCCGTTCGGCGCGATGGTTGTTGCGGGCGTCAGCACGTCAAGGAAGCGTGCCTCGGCGAAGAGTTTCATGCGGCTGTCGCCGTACGTCCCGCCCATGCGGTGCTGATAGCCCCCCCCTATATTCCATCCGCCCTGGTTTGACGAGAAGTGGCCCACCACAACGTTGGTGTAGCTAACGCCGCAGTAGAAGTAATAGCAATACTGGGTCAGACCGGGATTGGTGAAACTGGTGACTTTGCGGTAGAAACCGCCGCCGCCCGTGATGTACACGTCATTGCTGCTCTTGGGGAAGAGATCAACCACCGGGGCAACGGCGAATGACCAGATATGCGCGTATCCTCCCGTAGCGCCCACATCATTGATGATGCGGCCGGGAAGCTTGTCGCTGATAAATTGATATTCGATCAGGCCGCTCAGGTGTTGATTAAACCTGAGTCCGCCGCCGATCGTGAAGTTGCCGCCCCAGGTGATATCGTTGCTCACCGGTGCGTTGAAGCCGCCGCCGAATTCCCAGGCCATGCGGCTGAAGAAACCGCCGTTGTGCTGCGAGTCATAGGAGCCCTGCCCGGCTGCCGCGCCGTGACCTTCTCCGGCGGGTGAGGGCGCCGCCGGCAATGCTGCGTCGCCCTCCGCGCTATCTAGGGTTGGTAAGCCCGCATTTGAACTCGATTCAAGGGTCGCCGGAACTGCTTCGGAAGCGGACTCGGAATCGGCAGAACGGACGCTTTGCGCTTGTGCCGACCCAGCCGCAAAGGCGACAACAGCAGCCAGAAGAGATACACGCTGCATCAAGAAGACCGAACGGAAGGAATACATGTCCTACCTCACAATCGGATTTGTTGTATGTTCACGCGAGAATGTGCCGCAGTTCTCTAAGGGGTTAGACACCGATTCCGGGCGGAAGTTGCATGGAGTCTGTTAGAAACAGCAAGGCCGGAAGTCTCCCTCCGGCCTGTGAGCGTGCCTGCTTGCCGCTACCCCTGAATATCGAACTGTTCAGGGTGCAGGGCGGCATCGCTTTTGACCAGGATATTCTTGCCCGTCAACTCTTCGAAATCCGTCAGCCATCGCGCGTTGTTCGCCTTCAGAACCTTGACGGTCTCAGGGTTCACCCGCAACAGAACATCGCCGCTTTCAAAATGCTTCCGCATTTTGCGCATCTCGATGTATATCTCGTTGCACACCGTCGTCGGGCTCTTGACCATGCCCGTTGCCTGGCAGATGGGGCAGGGAACACTTAGAGTGCGCTCGAGCGATTGCTTGACGCGCTTGCGCGTGATCGCCACCAATCCAAAATCATTGAACTGCAGAACCTTGGTAGGTGCCCGATCGTTCTTGAGAGCCTCCTCGAGCGCGGCCATCACCTTGAATCGGTTCTTGCGCTCATCCATATCGATAAAGTCGATAATGATGATGCCGCCCAGGTCGCGCAGGCGAATCTGCCGCACAATTTCCGGAATCGCGTCGAGGTTCGTCTTGACGATGGTGTCTTCAAGACGCGCCGTCTTGCCCACGTACTTGCCGGTGTTGATGTCGATGGCCACCAGGGCCTCAGTCTGATTGATGACAATCGAACCGCCGCTCTTGAGCCACACCTTCGAGCGCAATGCCTTCGAGATTTCGTCCTGGATGCCGAAGTGATCGAAGAGTGGCGTCTCCTTGGTGTAGAGCTTGACGCGCCGCACCAGCGTAGGCGAGAAGCGATTGAGGAAGCGGACAATCCGCTCATAGTCGGCTTCCGAGTCAACCCAGATGCTCGAGAAGTTGGCGCTTACCTGGTCGCGCAGAATGCGCTCGATGAGCGAGAGATCGTGGTAGATCAGCGCCGGCGATTTCGAGCCTTCCGAGCGCTGCTTGATCTCGTTCCACAGGTGAATCAGAAAGCGCAGGTCGGCGCGCAGCTCATCTTCCGAGGCGCCCTCGGCCGCGGTGCGCACGATAAATCCGCCTGAAGCTTCGCCGCGCTCGTGAGTCAGAATCCGCTTGAGGCGCTGGCGCTCTTCATCCGATGCAATCTTGCGGCTGACGCCGACGTGAGTGACCGTCGGCATAAAGACAAGGAAGCGCCCGGGCAGCGCGATGTGGCTGGTGATGCGCGCACCCTTCTTGGCGATCGGTTCCTTGGCAATCTGCACCAGGATCTCCTGGCCGGGCTTGAGC
>JBATYG010000575.1:0-1662 GCA_049673945.1 Occallatibacter sp. | reverse complement strand
CGGCGAATCTTCGCCTCTTCCATGGCCCAGTATTCGATGCGGAAGGCTTCGATAGCAGGCAGCGCGACGTAATTGGTCCAGACCTTGAAGCTGGCCGGGTCCATGCCTTCGCCGCACTGGGGCAGCGTGCCTTTCACTTCGCCTTCTGAAAGAAGGCTTGCGCCTTCCATCACGTGAATGGCGTTTGAGTAGAACTCGCCCGTGATGCGCGCTTCCGTTTTGCTTTTGCCGAAGCTGAACATGCCGAGGCCGGGAATAAGCACGATGGCAGGGCTGGCATCGCGCAGCGCGGGCGAATCCGGTGTTGCGAATTTGTGATAGTAGGCCTGGTATTGCTGTCTGTATTCATCGAGCGAGAGGTCAATCAGCTTTTTCAGCGCGTCAAGATCGTCGCTCGCCGCCCAGGGCACAAAGAGCGGGCGAATCTTGGTGCGGATGAAGTGATCGGGGCAGCTGGTGCCGAGGTACGCGAGCTCCTGCGCGTCGGCTGCGTTGACGAACTGCAGCACGTCGGGCGCGTCGGTGAAACTCGCGATCAAGCGG
Organism: Occallatibacter sp.; assembly: GCA_049673945.1. Taxonomy (GTDB): domain Bacteria; phylum Acidobacteriota; class Terriglobia; order Terriglobales; family Acidobacteriaceae; genus Telmatobacter. Next base: position 1,119 of record JBATYG010000575.1, on the reverse strand, counting down.
TTCTGCCTGCTCACGCGGCCGCGCAGATACGGCGCGATCTTTGTGGCAAGCCCCCGGCGGTCGGCGCGGGCCGGGATGACTTCGCCGCCGAAGCGGGCCGGGCTCTTGGCCTCTCCGTGCCGCGCGATGAACTGGCCGATCTGGTCGATCAGCGTGATCGTCGTCAGGTAGCACTCGCGTTGCGTCTGCCCCCAGGTAAAGAGGCCGTGCCCGCCGAGAACGATGCCGTCGCAGCCGGGATTGGCCGCAATGGCGCGCTGCATCATCATGCCCAGCTCGAAGCCGGGGCGCTGCCAGGGAATCCAGACGAGGTGGTGGCCAAACTCTTGGTTGAACTCGTCCATTTTGGTTTTGCCGTTCGCCGAGGCCGCCAGCGCGATGCCCCAGTCGGGGTGCAGGTGATCGACATGTGGAAAGGGAAGAAAGCCGTGCAGTGGTGTATCGATCGAAGCGGCCACGGGATTATTGCGGAAGGTGCAGATGGGATACATCGCCACCATGTCGTCTTCGGTGTCGACGCCCTTGTAGCTCTGCTGCAGTGCAATCAGCTTTTCCTGGTAGAGCGTCGCAAGGCCGGTGCGCTTGATGCTGCCAAGATCGCCGCCCGAGCCTTTCACCCACAGCACTTCAACCGGTTTGCCGGTGAGAGGGTCAGCCTCCATCACCTTTGAGCTCGTGTTGCCGCCGGCGAAGTTGGTGATGCGCAGGTCAGAGCCAAGCAGGTTCGAGCGATAGCGCAGCAGCTCAGGCTCATCGAGCTTTGCGGCAACATTGTCGTCCCACCGATCTTCAAGGAAGTGAAGCGTGGGGGTTGCAAGGGTGGACTGTGCCATGGGACACCAATCGAAGAGAGAATGAAAAACCGTACAAGAGAATACTAGCATCTCAACCAATAGACAATAAAATTCGCAGTTGAAACAATCACGCGCGCGCTCGGGTGCCCCATCCATGCGCAGCATGGGTGGGAATCCACAAAAACTATCCCTGCCCCCTCATCATCCTTCGCAACTCCCGCTCCACCTCCAGCGCTAGAAGCATCCACACGCTCACATCGCCATACTGCTTACGCCGCTTTTCCATCTCCTTCCACTCTCGCTTTCGCACGCGCTCCTGCTGCGC
>JBATYG010000574.1:0-1867 GCA_049673945.1 Occallatibacter sp. | reverse complement strand
ATAAATGAGTTATGCTTTCAATATGCCGATTGACTCGATACTTGCCCAACTCGATGCGGAGATTGCAAGGCTGACAGAAGCACGCGCGCTGCTGGCCAACTCCGGCAAAGTCTCAGCCAAAGTTACCGAACGCAAAGCAGCGAAGAGCGGAACGAAGAAGAGAAAGAAGCGCGTGCTGAGTGCGGAAGCGCGCAAGCGGATCGCGGACGCGCAGCGCAAGCGCTGGGCGGCGCAGAAGGCGAAAGGGAAGTAGGCGCTTGCTGTGACAAAATGCCTGTGCGCAAGAAGAAGTAAGTCAGAGCAGACTGAGCGGACGCGTTTCGAGCAAGTTAGTTAGATTGGCCTGGTTGAACCTGCCTGGCGTGAAGCTCCTTTTCCTTGGGAAAAACTGGCTGGATGGCGTGGACGGCGTCACGAAGAAGGGATGCCGTCGGCGCGGGCGCTGTGGTGTGCCGCAGACGTGGTGGCTACCAGGTGTCGACTGCAAGTACCTGGGGCGGGCCGGGATGGCCCTGAGTGATCTGAGTCTCAATGACCCCTTCAAGGTTTTTCTGTTCCCAGTCCTGAGGGGCATGGGCGAGCAGCGCATTGAGAAGGAGCGGATTGTAGAGAATTTCGCCTGCGGCCTGAGTGCCTTCTTCAGAGATGCCGGCCGCGATGACGACGGGCTGCCCGGTGACGTGGTCGTGAATGCGGGCGACGATGGCGTAGTCGCGGGAAAAGCTCTGACCGGGCCGATTCCAGGCGGCGGTCCAGGAAGTGTCGCCGGGGTTTTTGCGGTCGACGATGCGGGCGTCTCCATCCTTTGATTCAAAACCGAAGCGAAGTTTCTGCGTGACGCGGAGCGTCCATATATTGTCGAGGGCACCGATGAGGACGATGGGGCCTTCGCGGAGCTGTGCGAACGAGGCGGTGGAGGCGGCAACGACGCGAAAGGTTTTGTGCCGGGCCTCGAGGGCGGCGGCTGCGCGGGTGAGCGTGATGACGTCAGCAAGCGCGAGGCTACCGGAGAGGCGCGGGCGATCGGGCTTCGCAGGCTGGGGCTGAAGCAGGGGTTGAGGGGCGGGGGCGTTGAAGTTATCGAGCGAGGTGGTGTTGAGGACTTTGCCGGGCTCGCCCAGGCAGAAGGTGGCGGGGTTGGCGCTTGCGATAAAAGGTTGCCAGAAGCGGTCGATGCTGGAGGGCGGCGGAGGCGACGCGGGGCGATGCATGCGCCAGCCGACAGCGGCTCCGGCGACGCCGGCGAGCAGGGCCGTAGCAACGATGAAGGGCCAGAGAAAACGGGGATGAGGCGAGGCGGGCGCGGTTTCAGCGGCAGGAAGCGGTGTTGCGAATTCGGGCGCGAGAAGCGGAGCGGATTCGACGGTATCCGTCGGCGTCGGCGCGTCGGTGAAGTGGCAGACGGGAACGTAGGAGCCGATGGGGAGCTCGATGACGAGCTCGCTGCGATGGGCATGGCCGTAGTAGTACTGCGAGAGGCGCTTGCGAACCTCGCCTGCGGTGATGCGAACGATCGGGTCGGCGTTGGCGTCGTAGGTGGGCGCTCGGCCGAAGACTTCAATGCCGATGCTGCGCTCCTTGAGGTCGGCGGCATTGCCGAGGAGGGTCTGCTCGACGACGTAGGCGAGGAGGGCGGGGTAGCGCTTGCTGTTGGCGAAAAGCGAGTGCGCGAGGAGGCGGTCCAGTTGTTCGCGAACCTGAGCGCGAACCGGGGCGGGAACAGAGGACTGCGGTTCGAGTTCCTGCGTGGATTTGGGCGCCACCGGCATTCGTCCGGCTCCTGAAAATTCGATCACCGTTGAGAGACGCACGGCGGGCGAGAACGCTTTTGCGCCGGCGAGACGGATGCAGACGCGCAGGCCGGGAC
>JBATYG010000573.1:0-4237 GCA_049673945.1 Occallatibacter sp. | reverse complement strand
GTCGACGAGCGCGGCAACCGAGTCATCGCAACGCTGAAGGATCTCGCGGTTATGCATGAGGAAGGCGTCGGCGATGCCGCCGAGGCGGATGCGTGCTTCGTGGTTGTCGATGGCTATGGGCTCTTCGCTGAGGTTGGCGGAGGTCATAACGAGGGCCTGCAGGCCGGGACGGCCCGGGGGATTCTCAAAGAGCAGATGCTGCAGCGGCGCATAGGGCAGGAAGATCCCGAGCCAGGGGACGCCGGGGGCGATGGAAGGCGCGATAGGGCCGGGACGGGCCCGGGCGAGCACGATGGGCCGGGCGGGCGATTGCAGCAATGCGTCTTCTTCGGCGGTGAGATGGCAAAGCGCGCGGGCGGAGCCGAGGTCGCGCACCATGACAGCGAGCGGCTTGCCGTGACGACGTTTGCGCTGGCGCAGCAGAGCGACAGCAGGTTCGTTTGTGGCGTCGACACTGAGATGGAAGCCGCCGATGCCTTTGATGGCGAGGACTTCACCGGCGACGAGGCGCGCGATGGCGTCAACGGTGGGATCGCCGGATGGTATTGCGAAGCCTTTGTTGTCTTCGAGCCAGATGTGCGGGCCGCACAGCGGGCAGGCGTTGGGTTGGGCGTGAAAACGGCGGTTCATCGGATCGTTGTATTCGGCCTGGCAGGCGGCGCACATGGGGAAGACCGCCATGGAGGTCTGCGGACGGTCATAGGGGATGTGACGCGTAATGGTGAAGCGGGGACCGCAGTTGGTGCAGTTGAGAAAGGGATAGCGGTAGCGGCGGTCGGCTGGATCAAGGAGCTCGCGAAGGCAGTCGGAACAGGTCGCCGCATCAGCGGGAATACCGGTGTTGACGCGACCGAGGACTTGGCTCGACAGGATGTGAAAACCGGAGACACCGGAGGCGGGAAGCGTCTCGACAGCGATTGAGTCGATGCGAGAGAGAGGCGGGGCCTGAGCACACAGGCGGCGGAGAAATATGTCGAGCTGCGCGGGCGGCCCTTCGATTTCAATAGTGACCCCGGCGGTGTTGTTGCCAATGGAGCCGGCGAGGTTCGCTTCACGAGCGAGGCGGTAGACGAAGGGGCGGAAGCCGACGCCCTGCACAACGCCGCGCACGAGGATGCTGCGTCGGGAGATGTGCTGATCGAGATTTGCGGATCCCTGCTGGGTATCGTCTGCCGTGCGGCGGCTCATCTCGCTGTCAAGGATAGACCACGCGGGGGAGTGACGCGTTGCAGGGCTCGGGCTCTTCTGCATCCAGCAGATCAAATCCAGGACATCAAATCCTGGACCTCAAATCGAGGAGATCAAATGGCTGGCGGCGGGCCATAACTCACGCGACAGGTGAGGAAGCAAAAGTTATCTGCTCTATACTGAGCTTCGTGATGATGCTTGCTGGTGACTGGAAACTCGATGCTGCGCTCGGCTCGTGCCTGGTTCTGGGATTGCGCCACGGGTTTGACTACGATCACCTGGCGGCGATTTCAGATATCACGGCCGTGCAGAAGAACTGGCTGAGCGGTCTGCGGCTGGGTATGACCTACGCGCTGGGGCACGCCGCCACTGTGGCGCTGCTGGGCGTGGCCGTTCTTGAGCTGCACATGGGGCTGCCGCAGGGGCTGGATCACTGGGCGGAGAGACTGATCGGGCTGACACTGATTGTGCTGGGCGCGGGCGTGGTTGCGGGCATTCTGCGGAAGGATGCGCACGGGCATACGCATAGTCGCGTGGAGAGCCGGCTGGCGATCGCTATCAACGGGGTGTTGTGGCTGGGCTGGAGGCTTCGCCGCCTGTGGAATCCCGCGGCAGCGAGGCCAGTCCGCTTCCAGTGGATGTACAACGGGAAGTCGGTTTTCCTGATCGGCGCGCTGCACGGGGTGGGCGCCGAAACGCCGAGCCAGCTTGCCTTGTTCTTCTTGACGGCTAATCTGGGCGGCACATCGCGCGGGCTGCTCGGACTGGGGGCCTTCGCCGTGGGACTGATTGCGATGAATGCGCTGATGACGGCTTCACTGGGAGGCGCTGTTGGCGCGAGCGGGTATCATCCGCGGATGTATTACGCGATAGCGTGGACGGGCGCGATCTACAGCTTTGCGATCGGCACGATCTTCCTCTTCGGTATCTCGGATCACCTGCCGGCGCTGAGTTAGATCGGCTCAGTTGGCTGAGTTCGCGGAAAGCTGCTCGGCTTCGGCTGCGCGCTTCGACTCCTCATTCATCGCTTCAAATATATCCGTGTTATCGCTGAAATTGAATGAGTTGGGCAGAGCCACTTCTCCCTGCCGCGTCTCGGCCTGGGCCAGCAGGGCGAGGTCATTCTTGTCGGCGAAGCGGACGTTTTTCTCGATCAGACGAGCTGCGATTTCATTCGGAGAGAATGTGCCGGGGTCGCGTGAACTCTGGAGATATTCGAGGACCTTTTTGGCACCTGATTCACCGTCATGACGCGCAACTCCGGCGAGGCCGGTGCTGGCCTTGCGGGCCCAGCCGACGACGAACCGGCCGGGAATAACCTTTGTGGCAACGGGATCCCATACCTCGAACGATGGTTCATTCGGCCGCTCCGGGTTGGGCTTTGTGGCGTAGCCATCGGGGCCCATGGGCAGGCCGATCTGCGGATCGTGCTTGTCGCCGATAGCAAAGAGCACAGTGTCAACGTCGATTGTGGTGGTCTCGCCGTTGGAGCGGGCCGAGGTGCTTCCGTCGGCGTTGAGGTGGAGATCGTTTTCGGCGATTTCCATCCGGGTGACGCTGCCGGCGCTGTCGGCGATGAAGGCTTTGGGTGATGAGAGGAAACGAAGGGCGAGCGGCGGCGGCACGGAAGCGAAGTCCGGCGAGTTGAGACTGGGAAAATGCATGGCGAAGACGGCTTCAGGAGAAACGTCCTGATTGGCGCGGGCGCAGCGGTCTTTGACGCGGGCGAGCTCGGCGACAAGCGCTTCGCGGGAGAGGTGGGAAGCGACGTATTCGATCTCTTTTTTATCGAACTTAACCTCAAGGGGACCGCGGCGGGAGATGAGGGTGACCCGTTCGGTGGTCTTGCCGGGGTCGTCGATGAGCAGCCAGCGGGCGATATCGATGGCGACGTTGCCGACGCCGATGATGGCGACGTGGCGGCCGGTGGAGAAGTCGCCGGAGACATAAGGCGCAAGCTGGTTGTAGTGGTAGACGAAATCCTTGGCGGCGTAGATTCCCCTGGCGTCTTCACCGGGAAGGCCGAGCTTCTTCGCGCCCTGGGCGCCGCAGGCAAAGACGATGGCGGCGGGGCGCATGGCCTCAAGCTCCGCGAAGGAGAGGTCGTAGGCGGCGCCGACCTGTACGTGGCCAAAGTAGTGAACGTTGGGCAACGCCAGGGTCTGCTCGAACTGCTTGCGCAGGCCGGACTTCATTTTTGTCTTGGTGGGGTAGATACCATACTGGGCGAGGCCACCGGGCCGGATGTCGCGATTGAAGATGCAGGTTTCAAATCCGGCAAGAGCAATTTGTCGCGCTGCGAAGATTCCTGCAGGGCCGGCCCCTACGACAAAGACACCTTTCATCTAATCCCCCGAACGTTGCGGCGAGCGAAGCCGCAATGCGTTGATTCCGGACGGTGCGGGCGATTCAAATGGCGCCTCCTCCCGCTGCCCTGCATTATCTCAGACTGATGATTGCTCAGGCTCGCGAAAGAGGGCCGGGGAGCCTCCAGGTGCGGGGGATGAATGAATCTAAAAGTAAATGCATTTGGGCGACCCGCCTCTGTATCCGACACGCTAACTGAGAGCTTCGACGAGGGCCTGCCATTCGGCATCGAGCGAATCGCGATGGTATTTGCGGCCGGCGCGGGCATACCAGTAGTCGGCGTTTGAGGCATCGCCCTCCTTGCGGTGGAGATAGGCATGAACGGCCATCGCCTGCGGAGTCTCGAGTTCATCGACCATGTCGTGCGCCTGGGGCCAGTCTCCTTTGGCGTCCCACCAGAGTGCGGCAAGCGGAGCGCCGAGACCTGTGGGAGGAAACTGGCCGGCAAGAGTGTCTCTGAATTCCCTACTGTCCATGGACTGATCTCCTTATGTGACGGATGAGGGCGGAGGAGGTTTTTTCCCTTTTTCGATGCGCGATTCTCATCACATTTTGCGCCTTTGGCTTTTGTTGAGACAGTGATTTTCCTGAAGAGTTGCGGCTGGCCCCACCGTGCTCCGTCAAGACGACCGTGGACATAAAGCAAAGCCCTTATTCGGATCTGGTTTCAGAAGGTGGGAAC
>JBATYG010000572.1:0-3200 GCA_049673945.1 Occallatibacter sp. | reverse complement strand
CGGCAACACCTTGGTCGTGATCTTCTGCTCAAAGCTCTTCAGGTCCTGCCCGGATGCCCATTGACCGGCGACTATCACCGTCAGCATCAGCGCAAACAGGCCCTTCCATGCAGCGGAGAATACTCTGCTTTGCATTTCCCCTCCTTGATTGGGGTCCTCGGCAACCGGTCCTTACTCGTCCAGGTAAATCGCGCAAAGCAGACGCTCCGCGCTCCTGCCACCTATTGTCGCAAATCGGCCCTGCCAAACAGCTTCTGAACTGCCAGCGACCTGCGTGCGTACATCTGGCATCAGTTAAAAGGGATGTGCTCATCCATGAATGTCCTCACCGAGCTCCGCACTGACCGCCTTCTCCTCCGCCCCTGGAGGCCGGACGACTTTGCGCCTTTCGCTCACCTCAACGCCGACCCCGTTGTCATGGAGTTTTTCCCTGAGCCTCTCTCTGAGCAGGAGACCGGCCAGCTCATCGAGCGCATTGCGGCGCACTTCACCCGCCACGGCTTCGGCCTCTGGGCCGCCGAATCCCGCGAGCACAGGCAGTTCATCGGCTACATCGGCCTCGGAGTTCCGCGCTTTCAGGCAGCTTTCACGCCCTGCGTCGAAATCGGCTGGCGCCTTTCCTCGTCGCACTGGGGCAGGGGGCTGGCCTATGAAGGCGCGCAGGCCGTCGTTCGTCATGCCTTTTGCACTCTCGATTTGCCCGACCTCGTCTCCTTTACCGTGCCCGCCAACCTGCGCTCGCGCCGGGTCATGGAGAAGCTCCGCATGACCAACGATCCCGCCGACGACTTCGACCATCCTTCGCTTCCCGAGGGGCATCCGCTCCGCCGCCACGTGCTCTACAGGCTCACCCGCGAGGCCTGGGTCGCCCGCGATTCAGGCGCTTCCGGTGCCCTATACTGAAAGCTGCCTCGCCGCTGTTGAACCGCGCAGGGGCGCCCTGCACGGAGGTTCCCTACTTGGCTTCGAAGCTCAATTCCACTTCAAACCGCGCGCGCATCCGCTCCACAACCGTCATCTGCGTCCGACGCGACGGCCACGTCGTCATGGCCTCTGACGGACAGGTCACCATGGGCGACCACGTGCTCAAGCACTCCGCGCGCAAAATCCGCCGTCTCTACCAGGACAAGATCCTCGCCGGTTTCGCCGGTTCTACTGCCGACGCCTTCTCGCTCTTCGCCCGCTTTGAAACCAAGCTCGAGCAATACGCCGGCAATCTCAACCGCGCCGCCGTCGAGCTCGCCAAAGACTGGCGCACCGACAAGATGCTGCGCAACCTCGAAGCCCTGCTCGTCGTCGCCGACACGCAGCAGACATTTCTGATCTCCGGCTCCGGCGACGTTATCGATCCCGATGAGCAGATAGCTGCCATTGGCTCCGGTGGCAGCTTCGCTACCGCCGCCGCCCGCGCACTGCTTGACAACACCACGCTTGGCGCTCGCGAAATCGCGGAAAAAGCCATGAAGATTGCCGGCGATATCTGCATCTATACCAATGACCACATCACCATCGAGGAGTTGAACGCATAGAACTGGTTGCACACATCCGGTTTTGAAGCTACGGCTTTATGCTGCGGAACAATCGGGCATAAAGCCTCTTTTGACAGGGCACGGTTCTAGCCGTTCCCTGAGAAGGCGCATAAACAGCGGGCTTTAGCCCCTGAGGGACTTGAAACGCATGGCCATCTATCTCCCCGCATCTGCCGAAGAACAGGACCTCGCGCTCGACGAGCTCACCCCGCGCGAAATCGTCACCGAGCTCGACAAGCACGTCGTCGGCCAGAAGGCCGCCAAGCGCGCCGTCGCCATCGCCCTGCGCAACCGCCAGCGCCGCCAGAAGCTGCCGCCCGATCTCGCTGAAGACATCATGCCCAAGAACATCATCATGATCGGGCCCACCGGCGTAGGTAAAACCGAGATTGCGCGCCGTCTCGCCAAGCTCACCAATTCGCCCTTCCTCAAGGTTGAGGCCTCCAAGTTCACTGAGGTGGGCTACGTCGGCCGCGACGTCGAATCCATGATCCGCGACCTGGTCGAAATCGCCATCGACATGGTCCGCGAGGAGCGGCTCGAAGAAGTTGAAGACCGCGCCGAAATGAACGCCGAAGAGCGCCTCCTCGATGTCCTTCTGCCTCCTCCGCCGGCCGTTCCGCAAGGGCAGGAGAGCCAGCTCACTCTTCCCGGAACCGAGAGCCATCAGCGCTCCCGCGAAAAGCTCCGTCAGCAGTTCCGCGAGGGCAAGCTTGACGACCGCATGGTCGAGCTCGACGTGCGCGAGCGCGGCACGCCGCAGTTCGGCATCATCTCCAACCAGAATCTTGAAGACATGGAGATGAACATCAAGGACATGCTGCCCAACATCTTCGGCGGCGGCACAAAGAAGCGCAAAATGAAGGTCACCGACGCTTTCGACTACCTCGTGCAGGAAGAAGAAAGCCGCCTCATCGACATGGACCAGGTCAACCGCGTAGCAACCGAGCGCGTCGAGTCCAGCGGCATCATTTTTCTGGATGAGATCGACAAGATCGCCGGCCGCGAAGGTTCACACGGCCCCGATGTCTCGCGCGAAGGCGTGCAGCGCGACATTCTCCCCATCGTTGAAGGCACCACCGTCAACACGCGCTATGGAATGGTGCGCACTGACCACATCCTCTTCATCGCCGCCGGCGCCTTCCACGTCTCCAAGCCCAGCGACCTCATTCCCGAGCTTCAGGGCCGCTTTCCGCTGCGCGTCGAGCTCAAATCGCTCACCGTCGAAGACTTCCTCCGCATTCTCACCGAGCCCAAGTCGTCGTTGACCAAGCAGTACACGGCTCTGCTTGAGACCGAAGGCGTCCGTCTCGAGTTCGTGCCCGAGGCGCTGCGCGAGATGGCCGAATTCGCCTTCAAGGTCAACGAAGCGACCGAGAACATCGGCGCGCGCCGCCTGCACACCATCATGGAGCGCGTGCTCGAAGACGTCAGCTTCCTCGCCCCCGACGTGGCCCGCCGCGCTCCTGACGACGAAGCAGCCGCCACACTTTCCGAGGCCATCAGCGCCGAAGCAGCGCACCCGCTGCCTTATCACGAGCGCACCACCGCCTCCGGCCCCGAGAAGGTCTTCACCATCACGCCCGAATACGTGCGCCAGATGGTCGCCACCATCGTCAAAGATCAGGATCTCAGCCGCTACATCCTCTAGCGCATCACTCCCCACAAGAG
>JBATYG010000571.1:0-1644 GCA_049673945.1 Occallatibacter sp. | reverse complement strand
CTGCTACACCCCAGCGACGTGGACCTGTCGCTGGGGACGACCCCGTTCGCGATGGATGGGGCACGCGGAAGACTTGCAAGTCTGCGAGATTGGAGCTTCCCGCGGTGCTTCGTGTTGCTGCGGCCCTTTATTTGTCGCGGTGGACGATGCCTGCTTCGGAGGTCGAGCCGAGGTCGAAGTGGCGGGGGAATCCTGATGGCTTGTACTGATAGGTGTCGTGGGTTTCGGCGCGCAGGGCGGCGAGGCGGTCCTTGAGATGCGTGGTGAGTTGCTCGTAGCCGGACTTGCCGTAGAGGGTGTTCATCTCGTTGGGATCTTTTTCAAGATCGTAGAGCTCGAAAGCCTCGGGCTCGGTGAAGTAGTGGATGAGCTTGTAGCGGTCAGTACGGACGCCGCGGCAAGGCGGCACGTTCTCAAAGCCCGGATACTCGTAGTACTCGTAGAGCCAGTCTGTACGCCATGCGGGATGTCTGCCTTCGGCGAGGGGCAGCATGCTTTTGCCCTGCATCTCCGCGGGGATGGGCAGGCCGGCGATATCGAGCAGGGTGGGCGCCACGTCGAGGTTGAGCACCATCTTGTCAGAGACCGTGCCGGGCTTGATGCGGCCCGGGTAGCTGATGAGCATGGGCACGCGAATGGAGGGCTCGTACATGAGCCGCTTGTCGTAGAAGTGGTGCTCGCCAAGGAAGAAGCCGTGATCGGAGCTGAGCATCATCGCAGTTGAGGCGGTGATCTTCTGGCGCTCGAGCTCCTTCCAGATGGCGCCCACGTTGCGGTCGTTGTCTTCGACGCCGACGTAGTGATCCTTGACTAATTCTTCAAGCGAACGGGGATCATCGCTGAAGACTTCGGAGGAGCCGATCTTGTTATCGGCTTCCGCGACGCCGCGCGGCTTGCCGGGATAGCCCTTGAGATCCTCGTCGAAGCTGGGCGGCTTTGGGATGGGCACGCCGTTGAGGTCGTTGACCATGTCTTTTGGCCGGTAGAAGGGCGCGTGCGGCGCATAGAACCAGAGGAAGAGAATGAAGGGCTTGCTGCGCGGCTGCTGCAGCCACTCAACGGCCTTCTGCGTGAGCAAGGTATCGACGTATTCGCCTTCGTAGAGTTGGGGCTTGCTGTATTCGCCGCGGATGCCTTCGGTGATGACGGGGCGGTAGTAGTCGGCCTGGCCGACGAAGCCGAAGTAGTAATCCCACTTGTGCTCCATGAGCGCGCCAACGATATGGGATTTGCCGAGGAAGGCGGTTTCATAGCCGCCCTGTTGCAGGAGATCGGAGACGAGGGGGAATCTCGCGGGAATTTTGCCTTCGACGTTGGAGACGGCGCCGGTCGAGTGCGAGTACATGCCGGTGAGCAGAGTGGCGCGCGAGGGCAGGCAGAGCGCATTGATGACGAAGGCGTTGCGGAAGGTGCAGCCTTCGTGGCCGACGCGGTCCATGTGAGGCGTGCGGATGATTTTATTGCCGGTGAGGGACAGCTCGTCTGCGCGCAGGCCTTCGCCGACGATGCAGATGATGTTCGGCTTGCTGCCGCCGGCGCTGTCGAGGCCGCGCGCGAAGGCTTCAAATGCTTCGAGACCGCACGCGGTGGCGCCCACTGATCCTGCAATGTATTTGAGAACAGTCCGGCGAGATTCCATGAGGG
>JBATYG010000570.1:0-4916 GCA_049673945.1 Occallatibacter sp. | reverse complement strand
GTCATCCCCTGTGCGAACAGCCCGCGCACGGGTCGTGATCCTGCGGCCCTTGTGGCGCTCGAGCTCGCCCTGCCGTTGCAGCGTGAGCGAGACGATCGTCCCCGGAGCCCAGCGCTCATTGGTGATGATGTACACGCCGGTTGCGCTGACATTCTTGACAGCGTCTTCCTTGAGGGTCGAGTTGCTCCAATAATATGCGACAAAACTATCCGGTTCCCGCCGTTGCGCTCTGCTGGAATCGGGCCCAAGAACCTTATCAAGCCACCGTCTGTTTAACTTCATGCTCACTCCGCTTTTTACGGGTATCCCCTTCTATAGGGCGGATTCGATCCAATTTTACCCAGTATCGGTGCAGTTCTGAACATAGGGTGGTGCCCTTTGGTAACAGGTCCATCGTGCGGCGGGGATTGGAGGGAGCCGTTCAGTCAACTTTTTTGGAGATATTGAGCAGGATGCCGATGGAGGCAAGCGTGAAGAAGAGAGAGGTGCCGCCGGAGGAGATAAAAGGCAGCGGAATGCCCTTGGTGGGCAGCAGCGAGAGGACGACGCTGATGTTGAAGAAGGCCTGCAGCAGGATGGCCGTTGTGATGCCAAAGGCCGTGAGGCGGGCGAACGGATCCTGCGAGCGGTAGGCGGTGCGGAGTCCCCTGTAGGCGAGGAGAACGAAGAGTCCGACGATGAGGATGGCGCCGATGAAGCCAAGTTCTTCGGCGATATTGGCGAAGATGAAGTCGGTGGAGGCTTCAGGCAGGTAGAAAAGCTTCTGCATGCCCTCCATGAAGCCGCGACCGGTGAGGCCGCCGGTGCCTACGGCGATGAGCGACTGGTTGATGTGAAAGCCGGCGCCCTGCGGGTCAGAGTCAGGATGCAGAAAGACGAGCATGCGCTGGCGGCGCCACGAAACCCAGAAGAGCAGGATCGCGAGGGGTGGCAGAGCGGCGGCGATGCCCACGGCGAGATACTTCCACTCCATGCCGGCGAGGACCAGCATCATGGCCGTGACGCCGGCGAGAACGAGAGCCGTGCCGAGATCAGGCTGCTTGACGATGAGCAGGATGAAGACAACCGGCATGATGCTGGCGCGCAGCAGCGTGTGCTTCCAGTCGCGGATGCTGTCGAGGCGGTTGTGCAGGAACCACGCCAGAAAAAGGATGAGGACGGGCTTCGCGATCTCAGACGGCTGAAAGGAGAACCCACCGATGAGGATCCAGCGATGAGCGTGCTGGGCGTTGCGGAAGAAGAAGACGAGGACGAGCAGGACAGTGGTGACAGCCACCGCGGGAAAGATAAAGCGCGGTGAGTTATAGCGGGTGTAGTCCACGCTCATGAGGAAGACCATGACGAGGATGCCGGCAACAGCCCAGGAAGCCTGGCGCGAGAGCAGTGCATAGGGGGTGTGGAAATGTTCCTGCGCAATGATGGCCGAGGCGGAAAAAACCATTGCCAGCCCCACAACGACAAGCAGCAGCGTGGTGAAGAAGATCCACTTGTCGACGCCTACGCGTTTTGCCATACCTTCCACCCTCGCCATTCATTGACGAGTTCCTTGAAAACGCGTCCGCGATGCTCGTAGCTCTCAAACTGGTCGAAGCTGGAACAGGCAGGGGCAAGCAGAACCACTTCGCCGGGATGCGCGGCCGCAGCCGCGGCGCTCACCGCGCGATCGAGGGTTTCGCAGGATTGGATGGAGACGACGCCGCGAAGCTGCGACTCGATTTTGGCGGCGGCGGAGCCGATGGTGTAGACGGCGCGGACGCGGTCGCGCAGCAGTTGCGCGAGCTGCGTGTAGTCGGAATTCTTGTCTTTGCCGCCAAGGATGAGGTGAATGCCGTTGGAGAACGAAGCAATGGCCTTGGCCGTGGCATCGACGTTGGTGGCTTTGGAGTCATTGTAGAAGTCGACGCCGTTGAGCGTGGCGACATATTCGAGGCGGTGCTCCACGGCCTTGAACTTTTCGATGGCGCCGCGAACGGCCTCAATCGGCGCGCCGGCGAGCCGGCAGGCGCACACGGCCGCCAACACGTTCTCGACGTTGTGTTCGCCCTTGAGGGGAATGCCGGAAAGAGGCAGAATCTTTTCGACCGGAGCGTCTGTAGAAGCGCGAAATAGGATAAGTCCGGACTCGACCCAGGCGCCCTGCGGAACAACGCGCTCAAGGGAGAACCAGTAGACCTGCGCTTGGGCATGCTCGGCAGCGGCAGCGGCGCGCATATTTTCGGCGTTCAGCACCACGAAGTCATCGGGCGTCTGCGCGCTGAAGATGCGCTCCTTGGCGAGGGCGTAGTTCTCAAAGGTGCCGTGGCGGTCGAGGTGATCCGGCGTGATGTTGAGGATGACGGCGATCCTGGGATGGAACTGCTCGGTGCTTTCAAGCTGAAAGCTCGAAACCTCGAGGACGGACCAGGTGTCGCTGGTGCTTTCGTCAATGAGCGAAACCACCGGCGTGCCGATGTTGCCGCCGACGAGGGTGGCGAAGCCGGCTGCCTTGAGGATCTCGCCGGCGAGCGCGGTGGTGGTCGTCTTGCCGTTCGAGCCGGTGATGGCCAGGGTTTTGCCTTTGAGAAAGCGGGCCGCGAGCTCCAGCTCGCCGATGACGGGCAGGCCGAAGCCCTTGACCTGCGCGATCTCGGGTGTATCGAGCGGCACACCGGGGCTTACGACGATCAGATCCTGCCGCCGGAAGGTGAGCAGGCCGTGGCCGCCGGCCTCGACCATGATTCCCTCTTCAAGCAGGGCGGGAATGTCTTTGGCAAGGGCTTCGGCGCTGCGCACGTCTGAGACGGTGACCTGTGCGCCGTGGCGGCGCAGAAACAGAGCTGCGGCCAGGCCGGATTTGCCGAGGCCGACGACGAGAACCTTTTTGCCTTTGAGTTCCATCATGAGAGCTTTTCCGCGACTTCTTTTATTGTGCACTACGGCAGGCTGCATGGGCGCGCGGTGGAGAGTCTTTTCTGAGGCATAAGTGTGGAGCACGGCTGCGAACTAGCGAAGCTTGAGCGTGGTGAGGGCGAAGAGCGCGAAGACAAGTGCGCCGATCCAGAAACGGGCGATGACCTTGGACTCATGCCAGCCGCACTGCTCGAAGTGGTGATGCAGCGGAGCCATTTTGAAGATGCGCTTCTTATTCCGCAGCTTGTAGCTGCCCACCTGCAGCATGACCGAGAGCGCCTCAATGATGAAGATGCCGCCGATGAAGGGCAGCAGCAGCTCCTGGCGGATGATGATGGCGACGGTTCCGATAGCGCCGCCGAGAGCGAGCGAACCCACATCGCCCATGAAGATTTCGGCCGGGTGTGCGTTATACCAGAGAAAGCCGATGGAGGCGCCCACCATGGCTCCGCAGAAGATCGTGAGCTCGCCGACGGTGGGCACACGCTGGATATCGAGATAGTCGGCGAGTACGACGTTGCCGGTAACGTAAGTGAGCACGGTGAGCGCGCCCGCGGCGATGATGGTGCAGCCGATCGCGAGGCCGTCGAGGCCATCAGTGAGATTGACCGCGTTGCTCGAGCCCATGAGCACGAAGATGATGAAGGCGACGAAGGGGATGAAGATGAGAAAGCCGAGATGCGGAATGGAGGCGAACCAGTGCCACTGCATGTCGGGCCGGAGGCTCTTGGCGAACGGCACCGAGATCTGCGTCGAGAACATCTTGAACTCGGAGAGCACGGCCAGCGCCACGGCGACGGCGCCCGCGGCCAGCACCTGCCAGAAGAGTTTGGCGCGCGCAGTGAGCCCGAGGTTGCGCTTCTTGACGACCTTGATGTAGTCGTCGGCAAACCCGATGGCGCCAAAGGCAAGCGTCGAGAGCACGGTGATCCAGACAAAGGGGTTGGAAAGATCGGACCAGAGCAACGTGGGCAGAACAATGGCGATGACGATCAGCACGCCGCCCATGGTGGGCGTGCCGGATTTTTTCTGGTGCGACTTGGGGCCCTCTTCGCGGATGTACTGGCCGATCTGGAATTCGCGCAGCTTCTGGATGACGTAAGGGCCGATGAGCAGAGCGATGAGCAGAGCGGTAAGGGAGGCGAAGACGGTTCGAAACGTGAGGTAACGGAAGATGCGAAACGGGTGAAAGAACGGAAAGAGCTTTTCGTAGAGCAGCCAGTAAAGCAAGTGGCCTCCGAAGCCGATGCAGGGCGGGATTCAGCTTGATTCTACAGGGCCCCTCGCTATGCGGGTTATCGACGCGGGTTCCCTTGCAACTGCTTTTTCAATTCGGATTCAAAGGCCTCTTCGCGTTCAACAACATAAGCCTGGTAGTTCTCCGGATCGATAAAGGCATCCTGATCGCCGGACATCCAGCGCGCATATTTTTCCTGCATGCCGAAGTAGCTGCCGTGCGCACCGAGAAAGACGTCACAGGGCAGAGCCTTGAGCACAGCGAAACCGCGGCGGTAGTCATTGGCGATCTGCGGATATTGCCGGTTGCCGACAAGCCGGTAGCCGGGATTCACATTGGGACTGCCGACGATGACGACGTGGAGAATTCGGCCGCGCTCCGGTTCGTCAAGGGTCCACGTAGTGGTGCCCCTCGTGTGGCCGGCGGTGAGATGCGCCGTGAGCGTGACGCCGCCGAGAGTGACCTTGTCGCCGTCGTGCAGAATGCGGTCAACATGCGCCGGAGGAAAGTGCATCGACTTGTCTGTCGCGTAGTTGAAGTCGGTTTTGCCGCCGGATTCGACAACGGAGACGTCTTGCGCCATGACGCAGTATCGAGCACCGGTCATGCGCTGAATCTGCGCGCTGCCCGCGCAGTGGTCAAGGTGGCCGTGGCTGATGAGCAGGATCTTGATGTCACTCATGTGAAAGCCGAGAGACTCGATGCTCTTCTTGATCAGCGGCGGAGACGACACGAGATTGCTGTTGATGAGGATATCGCCCTTCGGCGTGACGATGAGGTAAGCGGCGAG
>JBATYG010000569.1:0-1847 GCA_049673945.1 Occallatibacter sp. | reverse complement strand
CGCTTCCCGGCGGCGAAGCCGCTATCCGCGAGCCATGGCGCATGGCCTTCGGCGCCCTCACCGCGAATGGTTTCGATATGCACGCCCCCGCGCTGCTCCATCGCCTCGGCGCAACCGGGAAGCAATGTGCGTTGCTCGCACGCATGATCGAGCGCGGCTTGAATTGTCCACTCACTTCCAGTTGCGGCCGCCTCTTCGATGCCGCTGCCGCCCTCATCCTCAGGCAGCACAAGGTGGACTACGAAGCGCAGGCCGCCATCATGCTCGAAGGCATCGCCGCCGACGAGTTGGACGAGCCCGACGACATTCCCGGCTATCCCATCGAGGTTCGTGCTGACAACCCACGCGATCCGGCGATCCTCGCGACAGGTGAACTATGGCGCCGCTTGCTTGCCGACCTTGATGCCGCCGTGCCCGCGGCCCGCATCGCGGCTCGTTTTCATGCCGCCGTTGCACGGGGCTTCATCGATGCTGCCGCCCTCGCCGCCGAGTCAACGGGCATCCGGCAGGTTGCACTCAGCGGCGGCTGCCTCCACAACCGCCGTCTCGCGCGTCTGCTGCGCACCGGCCTTGAGGCCCGCGGCTTCGAGATCTTTCAGCATTGCCGCACCAGTCCCGGCGATGGAGGCCTTAGCTACGGGCAGGCCGCGGTCGCCGCGGCAATCATGAGAAATAATGAAGAGAGAATCGGGAGAGTGAAATGAATCTTCGGCACGTCGCGTGGCTGTTGATCAAGGTTCTTGCAGCGGTGCTCAGCGCCGCCGTCTCGCTGCACGCTATCTACTCTGCCATCGCGGTGGACTTCCGCTTCGACCCCATGCTGACCATCCTCTATTGCCTCTTCCCGGGGCTAAGCTTTTTCGTCTTTCTCTTCGTGCGCTCCGTACGCGCCGAAGCTGCGACGCAAATCGCCCTCTTCATCGGCTACGCCGTCACATCGTCCATGCTCAGCTGGAGAAATTGTTCCGCCTACGGCTACTGCACCACCGCCGGCGCCACCGTGCTTACCGTGCTCCGGTCGAAGCCGATGCTGGCCTCTCTCGGCGTCGCCTTGCTCACGCTGCTAGCGTTGGTCTTCGCCGTGCCGCGCCGCGCTCTCGGCCGATCAGCCTGACAGGCGCACCAGTTCCTGCGCCTCATGCTTCGGTCCCAGGATCGACATCCGCGGAATCCTGCCGCGCACCATCGCCACTTCATCGCAGCGGTGCAGCCGAGGACAGGTCCGGCAGTCCTTGAAGATTTTGTCCGGCAGCTCTGCCTTGTCTTCCACAATGCGAAAGCCGAACTTGAAAAAGAAATCCGGAATGCGCGTGAACAAGCACACCGACTGGATGCCGTGCTCCTCGGCCTCTTCGATCAGCGCTCCAAGGATGCGTCCACCCGCGCCCTGACCCTTCGCCTCGGGCTTCACCACGATCGAGCGAACCTCCGACCAATGCGGTCCGTAGAGATGCAGAGCCCCGCACCCCAGAAACACGCCGCCGTCTGACTCGGCAACGGTGAAATCGCGCACATTCTCGCAAATCTCCGCAAACGGCCGCTTAAGCAGCGTGCCATCTCCGGAGAGGGAGTTCACGAGGTCGTAGAGGTTCGATGCGTCATGCAACAGAGCCTTCCGCACTTGCATGGATCCCCTCCGGCCTCAGCGCCTTCACACGCTGCAACGTCTCATCCAGTGCCTGCCGTACGCGCGCACGCGCCGTGCCGCCAATCACGTCGTGGCAATCGAGCGTCGCCTCCAGCGCTACCGCGTCGAAAAAATCCGCGCCGAATTCTTCGCCAAACTGTCTGAGCTCCGGCACTGTCAGCTCGTCTAGCTCTACGCCATTTTCCAGCGCAAATCGCAC